>NZ_JPGM01000010.1:0-4246 GCF_000731655.1 Burkholderia sp. MSh2
GTGAACGAGAACGCGTTCCTGGTGCCGCAGATCGGCGTCACGCATGACCAGAAGGGGCAGGCTGTCGCCCTGGTCGTGAACGCGAGCAACAAGGTCGAACCGCGTCCGCTGAAGACGGTTGGCATGCAGGGCCAGAACTGGGTCGTCGAAGGCGGTCTGGAAGCGGGCGATCACGTGATCGTGCAGGGCGTCGACAAGGTGCGCCCGGGCGTAACCGTGAAGACGGTGCCCGCGCAGCTCGCGTCCGCGCCGGACGCCGGAGCCGGTACACCGGCAGGCGTCGCGAATGCGTCCGGCGTCGCGCCGGCGAGCACGGCCGACCATGCAGCTGCGAGTTCGGCCGCCGCGTCGGCCGCGCAATAACAAGGAGTCCGTTTCATGGCCAAGTTCTTTATCGATCGCCCGATTTTCGCGTGGGTGATCGCGATCGTGCTGATGCTGGCCGGCGTCGCATCGATCTTCAAGATGCCGATCGCGCAGTATCCGACGATCGCACCGCCGACGATCCAGATCCAGGCGAACTATCCGGGCGCTTCCGCGAAGACGGTGGAAGACACGGTGACGCAGGTGATCGAGCAGCAGATGAGCGGCCTCGACAACTTCCTGTACATGTCGTCGACGAGCGACGATTCGGGCAACGCGACGATCACGCTGACCTTCGCGCCGGGCACGAATCCCGACGTCGCGCAGGTGCAGGTGCAGAACAAGCTGTCGCTCGCGACGCCGAACCTGCCGCAGGTCGTGCAGCAGCTCGGCATGCAGGTGACGAAGTCGAGCAGCAACTGGCTGATGTGGTTCGCGTTCAACTCCGAGGACGGCAGCCTGTCGAAGGAGGACCTGACGAACTACGTGGCGTCGCACGTGCTCGATCCGCTCAGCCGCGTGAACGGCGTCGGCCAGACGCTGCTGCTCGGCTCGCAGTTCTCGATGCGCATCTGGCTCGATCCCGTCAAGCTGACCAACTACAGTCTCACGCCGACCGACGTGACGGCCGCGATCACGCAGCAGAACGTGCAGATCGCGGGCGGCCAGATCGGCGGCACGCCGGCGAAACCGGGCACCGTGCTGCAGGCGACGATCACCGAATCGACGCTGCTGCGCACACCCGAGCAGTTCGGCAACATCCTGCTGAAGGTCAACCAGGACGGGTCCCAGGTCCGCCTGAAGGATGTCGGCCGTGCGGCGCTGGGTTCGGAAAACTACACGTTCGACACGAAGTACATGGGACAGCCGACGGCCGGCCTCGGTATTCAGCTCGCGACCGGTGCGAACGCGCTGGCAACCGCGACGGCGCTGCGGGCCAAGATCGACGAGCTGTCGAAGTACTTCCCGCACGGTCTCGTCGTCCACTATCCGTACGACACGACGCCGTTCGTGCGCCTGTCGATCGAGGAAGTGGTCAAGACGCTGATCGAAGGCATCGTGCTCGTGTTCCTCGTGATGTACCTGTTCCTGCAGAACCTGCGGGCGACGATCATCCCGACGATCGCGGTGCCGGTGGTGCTGCTCGGTACGTTCGCGATCATGGGGCTCGCCGGCTTCTCGATCAACACGCTGTCGATGTTCGGCCTCGTGCTTGCGATCGGCCTGCTGGTGGACGATGCGATCGTGGTGGTCGAGAACGTCGAGCGCGTGATGGCGGAGGAGGGGCTGTCGCCGAAGGAGGCGACCCGCAAGGCGATGAGCCAGATCACCGGCGCACTCGTTGGCGTGGCGCTGGTGCTGTCGGCGGTGTTCGTGCCGGTGGCGTTCTCCGGCGGCTCGGTCGGCGCGATCTATCGTCAGTTCTCTTTGACGATCGTGTCGGCGATGGTGCTGTCGGTGCTGGTTGCGCTGATTCTGACGCCGGCGCTGTGCGCGACGATCCTCAAGCCGATCCCGCAAGGGCATCACGAAGAGAAGAAGGGCTTCTTCGGCTGGTTCAACCGGACCTTCGATCGCAGCCGCGATCGCTATACGGGCGGCGTGAATCACGTGATCCGCCGCTCGGGCCGCTGGCTCGTGATCTACCTGGCCGTGTTCGTCGCGGTCGGCGTGATGTTCGTGCGCCTGCCGAAGTCGTTCCTGCCGGACGAGGATCAGGGTTACATGTTCATGATCGTGCAGACGCCGTCCGGCTCCACGCAGGAGACGACCGGCAAGACGCTCGACGACATCAACACGTACCTGACGACCCGGGAGAAGGACGTGGTCGATTCGGTGTTCACGGTCAACGGCTTCAGTTTCGCGGGCCGCGGTCAGAACGCGGGGCTCGTGTTCGTGAAGCTGAAACCGTACGAGCATCGCCAGCGTTCGGATCAAAAGGTCCAGGCGCTGATCGGGCGGACCTTCGCGCACTATGCGCAGTACAAAGACGCGATGGTGATCCCGTTCAACCCGCCGTCGATTCCCGAACTCGGTACGGCGGCCGGCTTCGACTTCGAACTGACGGACAACGCCGGTCTCGGCCACGAAGCGCTGATGGCCGCGCGCGGCCAGTTGCTCGGCATGGCCGCGAAGGATCCCGCGCTGGCGCTCGTGCGTCCGAACGGCCTGAACGATACGCCGCAGTACAAGGTCGACATCGATCGCGAGAAGGCGAATGCGCTGGGCGTCACGGCTGCCGCGATCGACCAGACGTTCTCGATCGCGTGGGCGTCGCAGTACGTGAACAACTTCCTCGATACGGACGGCCGGATCAAGAAGGTCTATGTGCAGTCGGACGCGCCGTTCCGGATGACGCCGGAAGACATGAACATCTGGTACGTCCGCAACAGTGCGGGCGGGATGGTGCCGTTCAGCGCGTTCGCGACCGGGCACTGGACGTACGGTTCGCCGAAGCTCGAACGCTACAACGGCGTGTCGTCGATCGAGATCCAGGGGCAGGCCGCGGAGGGCAAGTCGACGGGCCAGGCGATGGCCGCGATGGAAGCGCTCGCGAGCAAGCTGCCGGAAGGTATCGGCTATTCGTGGACGGGCCTGTCGTTCCAGGAAATCCAGTCCGGTTCGCAGGCGCCGATCCTGTACGCGATCTCGATCCTCGTCGTGTTCCTGTGTCTCGCGGCACTGTATGAAAGCTGGTCGATTCCGTTCTCGGTGATCATGGTCGTGCCGCTCGGCGTGGTCGGCGCGCTGCTCGCGACGATGCTGCGCGGCCTCGAGAACGACGTGTTCTTCCAGGTCGGCCTGCTGACCACCGTGGGCCTGTCCGCGAAGAACGCGATCCTGATCGTCGAGTTCGCGCGCGAGTTGCAGACGAAGGACAACATGGGGCCGGTGCGTGCGGCGATCGAGGCGGCACGCCTGCGGCTGCGCCCGATCCTGATGACGTCGCTCGCATTCATGCTGGGCGTGCTGCCGCTCGCGATCAGCAACGGCGCGGGTTCGGCCAGCCAGCATGCAATCGGCACAGGTGTGATTGGCGGGATGATTACCGCGACGTTCCTCGCCATTTTCATGATCCCGATGTTCTTCGTGAGGGTTCGCGCGATCTTCAGCGGCGAGACGGAAAACGTCGACGACGCATGGCGTCTCGTGCAGGGCGACCTGCAGCGCGATCGCGGCGACGCACACGATTCGAAGGGGCACTAACGATGCAAAAACACGCTTTGACTGCAAGCGCGGCCGCACTGGCTGCCGCGCTGTTCGCCGCGGGCTGCACGATGGCGCCGCATTACAAGCGGCCTGACGCGCCCGTTGCGCAGGCGTACCCGGCGAGCGGCGTCTATGCGACGCAGCCGGGTGCGGCCGGCGCGCGCAGCGCGAACGGCGAGGCGGCAACCGCCATCGGCTGGCGCGAATTCTTCGTCGATCCGCGCCTGCAGCGGCTGATCGAGATCGCGCTGAAGAACAACCGCGACCTGCGCGTGTCGGTGCTGAACATCGAGGCGGCGCGCGCGCAGTACCAGATCACGCGCGCGGGCCTGTTCCCGACGCTGGGCGGGGTCGGCAGCGACAGCCTCCAGCGTTATCCGGCCGGGATCGCATCGGCGGGCGCGCCCGCGACGTTGTCGCGGGTCTACAACGTGGGCCTGTCCGCGTCGTGGGAGCTCGACCTGTTCGGCCGCGTGCAGAGCCTGAAGGACCAGGCGCTCGCGCAGTACCTGTCGACCGCGTACGCACGGCAGGCGAGCGAGATCTCGCTGGTGTCGCAAGTCGCCGATCAGTACCTGACGCTCCTGTCGACCGACGACCTGCTGAAGGTCACGGAAAACACGCTGAAGACCGCGCAGGCGTCGTACAACCTGACGAAGCTGCAGTTCGACAA
>NZ_JPGM01000011.1:0-171660 GCF_000731655.1 Burkholderia sp. MSh2
GCATAACCCCCCGCCCTCCCCGGATGCGTGCGTGCATTGCGCCACGTTGGGGCGCGGCACGCACGCATCCGGGGAGGGCGGGGGGTTATGCGCTGGCGCGTGCCGCGTAGCGCTCGCGGGCGGTCTGCATCATGTACAGCGTGATGCGTTTCACTTCGGCCTGGCTTTCCGCGATGTGCGCGCGGATCAGCTGCTGCGCGGCCGCGGCGTCGCCGGCCGCGATCGCCTTCAGGATCGCCGCGTGCTCATCGTAGGTGGCCGCGATGCGCGGCGCCTTCGTGAAGTCGAGACGGCGGATGATGCGGATGCGCTCGGTGACGTCCGCATGCATGCGCGCCATCTCCTGGTTGCCGGTGGCCGCGACCAGCCCGGCGTGGAAGCCCTCGTCGAGCGTGGCGGCGCGGGCCGGATCCTGTTCGCGCTTGCGCGCGGACACGCACCAGATCTCGCGCAGCGGATCGAGCGCGGCCGACTGCGCCGTGTCGACGATGCGCGCGATCGCATGCGTTTCCATCATCACGCGCACCTCGTACAGATTCTCGAAGTACTGGAAGTCGAACGCGCGCACCTGCCAGCCGCTGCGGAAGTTCACGTCGACGTAGCCTTCGCGCTGCAGCCAGAACAGCGCCTGCCGCACCGGCGTGCGGCTGACCTGCATGCGCGTGGCGATGTCGCCTTCGCTGAAGCGGTCGCCGGGCAGCAGGCGGAAATCGAAGATGTCGGCCTTCAGGCGCGCATAGATCTGCGCGGCGAGGTTGCTCGGATGACTGGCCGGCTCGGCCGGCGCGTGCTTGTCCACCATGTCGGATTCCGGAAGCGGGGGGATGACGGGCAACCGTCAGACGATCGATACCAGCGGGTCGCCGGCGTGAACCATCATACCCGGTCTGCAATGGAAGCCCGAGATCCGGCCGTCGCGCGGCGCGACGATCGGGAACTCCATCTTCATCGCCTCGAGGATCATCAGCGTGTCGCCGGTGCTGACCGTGTCGCCGTGCGCCGCGGTCAGCTTCCACACGTTGCCGCTGACGTCGGCGCGGATCGCCGCATTGTCGGGCGCGTCGGGCGCATCGTGCGCGGCGGCCGGCCCGGCGTGCGTGTCGACGGCCTGCGTGGCGCCGGCGTCGCCGGCCCAGTGCGCGACCTCGGTGGCGAACGCCTGCTGCTGTGCCGCGCGGAACGCGTCGAGTTCCGGCTCGATGTGCGCGAGGAACGCGTTGTAGGCGCCGAGATCGAATTCCTCCTCGTCGATCCGCACGGCGTGGCGGCCCTCGCGGAAGTCGCTGCGCAGCGAGTCGAGCTCCGCTTCCGTGACCGGATGGAAGCGGACCTGGTCGAAGAAGCGCAGCAGCCACGGCTTGCCGTCGACGAACAGCCGGTTCTTGAGGAACGTGTTCCAGATCGGCAGCGTGCGGCCGACGAGCTGATAGCCGCCGGGCGAATCCATGCCGTAGATGCACATGTACACGCCGCCGATCCCGACCGTGCCTTCCGCGGTATGGGTACGCGCGGGGTTGTACTTCGAGGTCAGCAGGCGGTCGCGCGGATCGACCGGGACCGCGCACGGCGCGCCCAGGTAGACGTCGCCGAGCCCGAGCACCATGTAGCTCGCGCGGTAGATCGCGTCGCGCACGTCGTCGGCGGAATCGAGCCCGTTGATGCGGCGGATGAATTCCGTGTTGCTCGGCAGCCAGGGCGCGGTGTCGCGCACGGTCTCGCGGTAGCGCGCGACCGCGTCGAGCGTCGCCGAATCCTCGTACGCCATGGGCAGGTGCACGACGCGGCTGCGCACCTTCATCGTCGAGACGCCCGACAGCGACGCGTCCGCCGTGGCGAGCGCCGCGACGAGCGCACGCTGCGCGAGCACGCGGCTGTCGTAGCGCACCTGCAGCGAGCGCACGCCCGGCGACAGCTCGACGATGCCCGCGACGTTCGCGGCCTTCAACGCCTCCATCAGCGCATGCACGCGAAAGCGCAGGTTCAGGTCGAGGACGTTCTCGCCGTATTCGACCAGCACGTACTTGTCGCCGGCCTGGCGGAACACCGTCTTCGGGCGCTCGCCTTCGGCCGCGGCCTCGAACAGGACGGGCGAGCCGCGCCGCCCGGCAAACGCGGGCGGCGTGGCCGCTTGCGCGCCGCAGGTGCGGATCGCCTCGTCCTGCCGCTGCTCGAGCGCGAGCGCCTCGTCGAACGTCAGTTCGCGAAAGCGGATGCGGTCGCCCGGTTTCACCTGGCCGACCTTCCACAGTTCGGCCTTCGCGATCGTGACCGGGCAGACGAACCCGCCGAGGCTCGGGCCGTCGCGCGTCAGGATCACGGGCATGTCGCCGGTGAAGTTGATGCTGCCGATCGCGTACTCGCAATCGTGGATGTTCGACGGATGCAGGCCGGCCTCGCCGCCGTCCGAGCGCGTCCATTCGGGTTTCGGACCGTTCAGGCGGATGCCCAGACGGTTCGAGTTGTAGTGCACTTCCCAGTCGCTCGCGAAGAAGGTTTCGATCGACGCGGGCGTGAAGAAATCGGGCGCGCCGTGCGGGCCGACCAGCACGCCGATTTCCCAGTGCTGCCCGTATTGCGGCACCTGTTGCGCCGGCAGCGGCGCGGGCGCGTCGCACGGTGCGAGGTCGGCCGTCGCGGGCAGCGCCGGATCGGCGATCGGCAGCACGTCGGCGGGGCGCAGCGTGCGGCCGGCATGCCCGCCGAATTTCCCGAGCGCGAACGTCGACCGGCTGCCGAGGTAGACAGGCATGTCGAAGCCGTTGCGCACCGCGAGATAGGTGCGGCAGCCGCTTGTCGCCTTGCCGATCCGCAGCGTCTGCCCGGCGCGCACCGGCACCGGCGCCCAGAACGCGACGGGCGCGCCGTCGAGCGTCGCGTCGGTCGGCGCGCCGGTCAGCGCGACGAGCGCGTCCGCGTGAAACCGCAGCGTCGGCCCGAGCATGGTCGTCTCGATCCCGGCCGCGCCGGGCACGTTGCCGACGATCCGGTTCGCGACGCGGAAGGCCCAGTCGTCCATCGGGCCGGACGGCGGCACGCCGATATCCCAGTAGCCGACCCGGCCCGGATAGTCCTGGATCGTCGTGTAGGTGCCGGCCTCGATCACCTCGACGACGGCGGGGCGATAGGCGAACGTGTCGAGATGGCGCGTGGACACGTCGCCCGCGCGGAAGCCTTCGCTCGCGACGATCCTGCGCAGGTAGTCGAGGTTGGTCGTGATGCCCGACAGGCGCGTCTCGTCGAGCGCACGCGCCATCGCGTCGATCGCCGCGGCCCGGTCGTCGCCGCGCACGATCAGCTTCGCGATCATCGGGTCGTAGTGCGCGGAGACTTCGGAGCCGGTTTCGACCCACGTGTCGACCCGCACGTCGTCGGGGAACCGGACTTCCGTCAGCGTGCCGGGGCTCGGCGCGAAGTTGCGCAGCGGGTTCTCCGCGTAGATCCGGACCTCGATCGATGCGCCGTGCGCCTGCGGCACGCGATCGAGCGCGGGCGGCGCGCCGGCCGCGGTCAGGATCATCCATTCGACGAGGTCGACGCCGGTCACGGCCTCGGTGATCGCGTGCTCGACCTGTAGCCGCGAGTTCACTTCGAGAAAGTAGAACGCCTGCGCGGCGGCGTCGTAGATGAATTCGACCGTGCCGGCCGAACGATAGGATACCGAACGTCCGATGCGCTCCGCGGCCGCGAGCAGGTCGCGCCGCACGGCTTCGGGCAGGCGCGGCGCCGGCGTTTCCTCGACGACCTTCTGGTTGCGCCGCTGCAGCGAGCAGTCGCGCTCGCCGAGCGCGACGACGTTGCCGTTGCCGTCGCCGAAGATCTGCACCTCGACGTGGCGCGCGCGGTCGACGAAGCGCTCGACGAACACGCCGCCGTTCGCGAAGAACGATTGCCCGAGCCGCTGCACGGAGTCGAACGCGGCAGCGAGTTCGGTCGCGTCGTTGCAGCGCGTGAGCCCGATGCCGCCGCCGCCGGCGGTGCTTTTCAGCATCACCGGGTAGCCGATGGCCGCCGCCGCCTGCTGCGCGCTCGCCAGGTCGGCGAGCAGGCCGGAGCCCGGCGTGAGCGGCACGCCGGCCGTCTGCGCGAGCGCGCGCGCCGCGTGCTTCAGGCCGAACTGCTCGATCTGGCGCGGCGTCGGCCCGATGAACGCGATGCCCTCGGCTTCGCAGCGGGCCGCGAAGTCGGCGTTCTCGGACAGGAAGCCGTAGCCGGGAATGATGGCCTGTGCGCCGGTTTCGCGGGCCGCGGCGATGATGAGGTCGGCGCGCAGGTAGCTGTCCGCGGCGGCCTGGCCGCCGAGCGCGATCGCGACGTCGGCTGCCGCGACGTGCAGGCTGTTGCGGTCCGCGTCGGAGTAGACGGCGACGGAACGGATGTTCATGCGCTTCAGCGTGCGCGCGATGCGGCACGCGATTTCGCCGCGATTGGCGATAAGGACGGTATCGAACATGGTGGGCGGGGTCTCGATGTCGGGGGCGTGAAGGCGGGGCGGCGGGTCAGCGGCTGGCGAGATAGTTCGCCCAGCCGCCGAACGCGGTGATGTCCTGCGCGTCGGCGAGCGCATGCGGTTCGCAGATGAAGCCTTTCACCTGGCGGCCGTCGGCGAGGGTCAGCGTGCCGATGCCGAGCGGCGACGGAATGCCGGCGACGAACGAGCCGAACTCGCCCGACGGCACGTCCCACAGCTCGACCTTGATGGGCGCGCCGCCCGGTCCGCGTGCGAGCCCCGGCTTCGGCGGCGTGGTGTTGGCGAGCGCGTAGAGCCGGTAGTCGGCCGAGGTCGTCGTCGCTTCGGCGAAGCGTGCGCGGCGCGAGGTCAGCTCGTGATTGAGCGGCATGCCGCGCAGATGCGCGCCGACGACCGCGACCCGGATCGTGCCCGGCGCCGGATCGCGCGGCAGGCCGGCGTCGTCGCCGGGCGTGGCGGCGGGCAGCGGCGCGCCGGTCGCCCCGCGCGGCAGCTCGGTCGTGCGGTGCCACGCACCCGCGAAGGTCGCCAGTGCGCGCTCGCGCCACGCGTCGCCGATCAGCGTGATGCCGAACGGCAACCCGTCGTCGCGCAGGCTGGCCGGCACGGCGACCGCGCTCCAGTCGAGCAGGTTGACGAAGTTCGTGTATTTGCCGAGGTTGCTGTTCAGGCGGATCGGATCGGCGAGCAACGCGTCGACGCGGTAGTGGGTCGGTGCGGTCGGCACCACGAGCGCGTCGAATGGCGCGAGCAGCGCGTCGGCTTCGCGCTTCAGGTCGGCGAGGCGGTAGAGGCCGCCGAACGCGTCCGCGGCGGAGAATTCGCGCGCACGGAAGATCACGTCGCGCACGACCGGGTGAATGTCCGCCTCGTGCGCGGCCGCGAATTCGCGGATGGCCGCATAGCGCTCCGCGACCCACGGCCCGTCGTACAGCAGCGCGGTCACGCGGTCGAACGGCGAGAAATCGATCGGCACGCAGGTCGCGCCCTGCGCCTCGAGCTGCGCGACCGCTGCCGCGAACGCGCGCTCGGCCGCCGTGTCGCCGAAGAACTCGGGCGCGGCGGGAATCGCGAAGCGCGGCGCGTCGGGCATGCGCCACGCGGCGGCGGCGGGCGGCGCCGCGCGCGACAGCCCGTCGGCCAGGTCGAGCGCCGCGGCCACGTCGTAGACGCGCAACGCGTCTTCGGTCGTGGTCGCGAACACGGATACGCAGTCGAGCGTGCGGCAGGCCGGAACGACGCCGGTATTGCTGAGTGCGCCGCGCGTCGGCTTCAGGCCGACGATGTTGTTGAGGCCGGCCGGCACGCGGCCGGAGCCGGCAGTATCGGTGCCGAGCGCGAACGGTACGATCCCGCGCGCGACGACGGACGCCGACCCGGCGCTCGATCCGCCCGAGATGTAGTCCGGATCGAACGCGTTGACCGTCACGCCATACGGCGAGCGCACGCCGACGAGGCCGGTGGCGAACTGGTCGAGGTTGGTCTTGCCGATCACGATCGCGCCGGCCTGCACGAGCCGCGCGACGACCGTCGCATCGTGGGCGGGCGTATAGGCGAACGCCGGGCATGCGGCGGTCGTCGCGAATCCGGCCGCGTCGATGTTGTCCTTCGCCGCGAACGGTACGCCGTAGAGCGGCAGCGCGCGCCGGTCGCCGCCAGCCGCGGCGAGTCGTTGCGCGAGCGACGCCAGTTGCGCGTCCAGTTGCGCGCGCGTCGCCACGGAGATCCAGGCCGGATCGGGTGCCGCGAGCGTGTCCAGCAGGTCGCGGAGCAGGGTTTCGGGCGTGGCGCCCCGGACATAGGCATCGAGCCAGTCCGCAATCGTCCATCCTCGCATCTCGTATTCCCTCTTGTGTACAAGTTCACGAGGCAACACAAGAACCGTGCCAGAGCATCGGGAATGGGCGCCGTGCCTTGCGGCGCAAGGCGTGCAGGGTGACGGGGCGGCACGCGGCGCCGCGTTCGCCGCACGCATCTGGCGCGGCGCGATGCGCGATTCGGGGGCGTGCGGTCGAGCATGGTGCGTGCGCGGCACCTCGACGGATGGCGTCGGCAGCCGGCCGGTTGCGCTCAGGGGGCGGCGAGCGTGGCCGGGAGGAGGGGGAGGCGCGTCAGGCGGGCGACGTGCCCGCGCTCGTGCGGGCGTGCGTCAGCGATGCGGCCGGATGGCGGCGACATGCCCGGCCGGCGACGACGCGTGGCGGCACATGGTGCGCGGAAATGAAAACGGGCACGCCATGCGTGCCCGTTCGGCGAATCGGTCGGGTGCGACCGGAACGGTCAGTAACGTGGTACCGACGGATCGACGTCGCGCGACCACGCGTCGATTCCGCCTTGCAGGTTGTACAGCTTCGTGAAGCCGCGCGATTCGAGGAACATCGCGACCTGTGCGCTGCGCATCCCGTGATGGCACACGCAGACGATTTCGGCTTCGTCGTCGAGCTCTTCGCTGCGCGCGGGAATCTGCTGCATCGGGATCGACACGCTGCCGGCGATGTGCGCGGTGGCGATTTCCCAGGGCTCGCGCACGTCGAGCACGACCGGCGCGGGGCGCGCCGAATCGCCGAGCCATTGCGCGAGCATCGCGGGCGTCAGGATCTGCATGGAGGCTCCGCCGCTCAGAACTTGAAGCGCGACGGCTCGATCGCGTTGACGAGGTGGTTGACGTAGGTTTCGAACACGTCGGCGACGCGGTACTGCTTGTCGTCGATGCGCGTGATGATCTGCGCCTTCATCACCGGACGGCCGCCGACGAATGCCGACAGGCGGCCGCCGACCTTCAGCTGTTCGAGCAGGTCCTGCGGCACGACGGGCAGGCCGCCCGCGACGCAGATCACGTCGTACGGCGCCTTGCCGGCCCAGCCGCGCGAACCGTCGCCGAGCACGACTTCCGCGTTGGTCACGCCGTCGTTGCGCAGGTTGTCCGCCGCGAACTTCGCGATCGCAGGATCGATCTCGACGGCCGTCACGTGCTGCGCGCGATGCGCGAACAGCGCGGCCAGGTAGCCCGAGCCGGCGCCGATCACGAGCACGTTCTCGTGCTTCTTGACCGCCAGTTCCTGCAGCACGCGCGCTTCGACGCGCGGGAACAGCATCTTGCTGCTGCCGCCGGGCAGCGGCAGTTCGAGGTCGGCGAACGCGAGATCGCGGTATTCGGCCGGAACGTAGTTCTCACGCTTGACGATCGACAGCAGGCCCAGGACGTCCAGATCCAGCACGTCCCACGGCCGGATCTGCTGTTCGATCATGTTGAAACGCGCTTTTTCGATATTCATGGTGTGGTCACGCAGCCTGGTCGGCCATCAGCGGGGATAGATAAACTCCACGATTGTACCAAACAGGGCGGCGGCCGAGCCTTCAGGCGGCCTGCAACAGACCTTTATCCTCTGCTCTTCTTGATCTGCGCCTCGAATGCGAGGTCGAGCTTGCTCGCCTTGCGCGGCTTTTTGGGGCCGAATTCGTCGACGAACCTGACGAACTCGTCGAGCGGCAGCGGCTCGCTGCGCTTCTCGGTGGTGCCGCCCGAGCGGTCGACGAGATAGAAAAGGCCGCCCGCCATCGCGACGGCCGCGAACTGCGGGTTGCCGGAGCGGGTCTTCAGGCGTTCGACCGCGTGGGTCGCTTTGGTGGTGCGCATCGTGCGGGTTCTGGCGTAGCGTAGCCCCACACTGTATCAAACCGGCCGCGCGCGTGCGGCCGGCGCGGGCCCGGCGGGGCCCCTGGCGGCCCTAGACGGTGCGCGAGTAGCGCTGCTGCGAGGTCTGGCCGAGATACGCGTCGAATGCCATCGCGATGTTGCGCACCACCATCCGGCCGGCTGGATGGATCGTCAGGCGGTCACGCGCGATCGTCAGCAGCCCGTCGCGCTCGAACGGACGCAGCGCGTCGAGCTCGCGCGCGAAATGATCGGTGAAGCGGATGCCGTGCGCGACCTCGACATGCGAGAACGGCAGCACGAGGTTGCACATCAGCTGCGTGATCACGTCGCGGCGCAGCCGGTCGTCGGGCGTGAGCCGTACGCCGCGTGCGATCGGCAGCCGGCCCGCGTCGAGCGCGGCCCCGTAGGCGGGGAGATCCTTCGCGTTCTGCGCGTAGACGTCGCCGACCTTGCCGATCGACGAGACGCCGAAGCCGACGAGGTCCGTATCCGCACGCGTGCTGTAGCCCTGGAAATTGCGCTGCAGCGTGCCGTTGCGTTGCGCGCGCACCAGCTCGTCGGACGGCCGCGCGAAGTGATCCATCCCGATGTACACGTAGCCGGCCGACGTCAGCATGTCGATCGCGAGGCCCAGCAGCGCGATGCGCGTTTCGGGCGGAGGCAGCGTCGCGTCGTCGATCTGCCGCTGCATCTTGAACAGGTGCGGCATGTGCGCGTAGCCGAACACCGACAGCCGGTCGGGCGCGAGCTCGATGATCGTTTCCAGCGTGCGCGCGAACACGGCGACGGTCTGGTGCGGGAGCCCGTAGATCAGGTCGACGCTCACCGACTGGAAGCCGGTCGTGCGCGCGGCGGAGAGCAGACTGGCCGTCATCGCGAGCGGCTGGACGCGGTTGATCGCCTGCTGCACGGCCGGGTCGAAATCCTGCACGCCGAGGCTCAGCCGGTTGAAGCCGATGTTGCGCAGGTGCACCAGCGTCGCGGGGGTGACCGTGCGCGGGTCGATCTCGATCGAGAACTCGGCGTCGGCATCCGGCGCGAGCGAGAAGTGCTCGCGGGTGGCGGCCATCAGTTCGGCCGTTTCGTCGTCGGACAGGAAGGTCGGCGTGCCGCCGCCCCAGTGCAGCTGCGTGACCGGGCGCGCGGGATCGAACAGCGCGGCCTGCAGCGCCATCTCGCGCTTGAGCTGGTCGAGATACGGGCGCGCGCGGCGGCGGTTGTTGGTCGCGATCTTGTTGCAGCCGCAGTAGAAACACGCGGTGTTGCAGAACGGGATGTGGAAGTACAGCGACAGTTCGCTCGACGACGCGCCGGGGTCGCCGGCCGCGCGCGCATAGTCCGCCGGGTCGAAGTCGTCGCGGAACTGCAGCGCGGTGGGGTACGACGTATAGCGCGGCCCGTTCGCGCCGTATTTGGCGAGCAGATCGGGACGGAACATCGTGTCGGCAGAACCAGGACGCATGACGGCCTCGCGCTTTTTAGATGCTTTCGAGTATATAAACGCGCGATTCGGCTGCATTGTGTAATAACGTCGCAGCCGGCGATGGCACAATGCGGGGTGGGGCCGCCGGACGCCGCGTCCGGTTGCCGCACCGATTGTCGTTGTCCGTTCGAGAGAGCCGAGTGTCCGTCGAAATGCCTGTCCGCCCGGCGCACGCCGAGGTCGAGCCGCCGCACGCGTGCCGTGCCGGCTGCGGCGCGTGCTGCATCGCGCCGTCGATTTCCAGCCCGATTCCGGGCATGCCCGACGGCAAGCCGGCCGGCGTGCGCTGCGTGCAGCTTGGCGCCGACCTGCGCTGCATGATCTTCGGCCGGCCCGAGCGGCCCGCCTGCTGTTCGGGGCTGCAACCGGCCGCCGACATGTGCGGCGCGTCCCGCGACGACGCGCTCGCGTGGCTCACGCGCCTCGAGGCCGCGACGCGGCCGTCGCCTACTGGAGAGTGTTCAGCATGACCGCCCCTTGCGCCGCTGGCCGGCGCCGTTTTCTCGCCGCATCCGTCGGCGCCGTCGGCGTGGCGCTCTCGCTCGCTGCCTGCGCGTCGACGTTCCCGTTCATCCCCGATCACTACACGTTCTCGCGCGGCGACGTGCAGAAGGCCGTCGCGCGCAAGTTCCCGTACCAGAAGACGGTCGCGCAGGTCGTCGACGTGTCGCTTGCGAACCCGGCCGTCAGCCTGCTGCCCGACCAGAACCGCATCGCCGTGCAGCTCGACGCGCATTTCGCGAGCCCGTTCCTGCGCGCGCCCGTCAGCGGCAAGTTCACCGTGTCGGGCCAGCTGGCTTACGACGCGTCGAGCCGCTCGGTCGTGCTGAAGGCGCCGGCCGTCGACAATCTCGCGCTCGACGGCGACGCACAGATGTACGCGCAGCAGGTCGGCGCGGCCGCCGGCCTGCTCGCGACCCAGTTGCTGACCAACTATCCGATCTACACGTTCAAGCCCGAACAACTGCAATTTGCCGGTGTGAACTACGAACCCGGTACAATTACGATTCTTACAAACGGCATACGCGTGGCGATCGTCGAAAAATGACGACGGACCGCGCGCGGCCGTAGGGGGCCGCGCGCGCAAGGGTGGCCCATTCGTTCGACCATTTCGGAGTTGGGCCACGGATGGACTGGATCCTGATCTGCAAGGCGTTGATCCTCGGCGTTGTCGAGGGGCTGACGGAATTCCTGCCGGTGTCGAGCACCGGCCACCTGATCGTCGCGGGCAGCTTCCTGAATTTCAACGATTCGCACGCGAAGACGTTCGACGTCGTGATCCAGTTCGGCGCGATCCTCGCGGTGTGCTGGGAATACCGGCAGCGGATCGCGTCCATCGTGTCCGGGCTGCCGGGCCGGCCCGACGCGCGGCGCTTCACGCTGAACGTCGTGATCGCGACGATTCCCGCGATCGCGCTCGGCCTCCTGTTCGAGAAGAAGATCAAGGCCGTGCTGTTCTCGCCGGTGCCCGTCGCGTTCGCGCTCGTCGTGGGCGGTGCGATCATCTTGTGGGCCGAGGCGCGGCAGCGCGAGCGCCGCGAGCCGCCGCGGGTGGTGTCGGTCGATGCGCTGACGCCGCTCGATGCGCTCAAGGTCGGCATCGCGCAGTGCTTCGCGCTGATTCCCGGCATGTCGCGCTCGGGATCGACCATCATCGGCGGGATGCTGTTCGGCCTCGACCGGCGCGTGGCCACCGAATTCTCGTTCTTTCTCGCGATCCCGATCATCTTCGGCGCGACGCTCTATGAAACCGTCAAGGACTGGCAGGCGTTCACCGTCGATTCGCTCGGCCTGTTCGCGCTGGGGCTCGTCGCCGCGTTCGTCAGCGCGTTCGTGTGCGTGCGCTGGTTGCTGCGCTACGTCGCGACCCACGATTTCACGGTGTTCGCGTGGTACCGGATCGCGTTCGGGCTGTTCGTGCTGCTGGTCGGGTACAGCGGCTGGCTGAACTGGGCGTGAGGCCCGCGGCGGGGCGAACCTGCCGCCCATGAAAAACGGCCCGACCGGCAGATGCCGGTCGGGCCGTTTTGTCGTCCGGGGGCGGCGCGACGTGCGCGCCTGCCGGCGCGGTCAGCCTGCGCGCTTGCGGAACACCAGGTCCCACACGCCATGGCCGAGCCGCAGCCCGCGCCGTTCGAACTTCGTCACCGGGCGGTAGTCGGGACGCGGCGCGTAGTCGGCGGCCGTGTTCTCGAGCGTCGGCTCCGCGCCGAGCACTTCCAGCATCTGTTCCGCGTAGTTCTGCCAGTCGGTCGCGCAGTGAATGTACGCGCCGGGCTTCAGGCGCGACGCGAGATGCGCGACGAGCGGCGGCTGGATCAGCCGGCGCTTGTGGTGGCGCGCCTTGTGCCACGGATCGGGGAAGAAGATGTGCACGCCGTCGAGACTTTCCGGCGCGAGCATGTGCTCGAGCACTTCGACCGCGTCGTGCTGGATGATGCGGATGTTCGTCAGATCCTGCTCGCCGATCAGCTTCAGCAGCGCGCCGACGCCCGGCTCGTGCACCTCGACGCCGAGGAAGTCGTCGCCGGGCCGGTTCGCGGCGATTTCCGCGGTCGATGCGCCCATCCCGAAGCCGATCTCGAGGATGCGCGGCGCGCTGCGGCCGAATACCGCGTTCCAGTCGGGCATCTCCGGCGCATACGGCACCACGAAACGCGGGCCGAATTCGTCGAGCGCACGGCGCTGCCCGGTCGACACGCGGCCGGCGCGCGTCACGAAGCTGCGGATGCGGCGGTGGTGCAGCGGATTGACTGCGTCGGCGCCTTCGGCGGTTTCGTCGGGAAGGGCGTCGTCGTGCGGCGGCAGGCCGGCTTCGTTCGGGTCGTCGTGCATCATCGGTGACAGAGAAAGGCTCGGTTGCGGGCGAGAGCCCGTTGCGCGCAGCAGTGCGCCGGGTGAACCGGCACATGGTACAAAAAAGCCGCCTTCGACGAGGCGGCTTTTGCGCAGGCTGCGATGCAGCCGGAAAGTGGAGCGGGGGATGGAAGAGTAAACCACCTACCGCAACTTCTATTTAAAATCAGCTACTTATCTGCTCTACTGCGTGAACTTTGAGCAAAAAATGCTTGCTTCGCATAGGCCGCTAGTGTAGCACAACCCAAATGTATTCGTCCATATGTGAAGTCAGCAAAAAATGCCTATTTCGCGTTTCTAGGCCAGGTTCCAAGAAAAGCTTCCGAAGTCTAATGCAAGAGTGTAGATTTTTAGATCACTTTCATTCGAATTTATCGTGTGCGTTATTGATTTGTGATTAATTTGATAAATATGAGCGCGGATCAATCTTCCCTATTCGAATTGGCTCTCTCCATATATCGAGAGAAAGATGTTTCTGATGCGTACGAGAGCATAGTGGTCTTGCTGGATTCTGATCCTGATAATATTCAGATTTTGAATCTTGCGGGGGCGTGTTGCTATAGCCTGGGAAGCTTTGATGAGGCCGAGCGCTATTGGAAAAGAGTTATTGACATTCGATCCGATTGGGTGGATTCATATAATAACTTGGGGACGCTTTATTGGAAGGTAAGGCAGTGGCCGGAGGCCGCGGAAAATCTCTACAGGGTGGCTTTATCGATCGATGGGCGTCGGAAAGATATTCAAGACAATCTAATTGGATTGTTGCTTGATTTGAGGAAGTTTCGAGATGCTATAGAGATGTGTCGCCGCGTGATGGTCGACCGTCCTGATGATGTCGAGCTTGCTCATTATCTCGGCGTTGCGCTGCATCAGCTTGATCAATTGAAAGATGCGGAGGAGGTTTATCGGTCTGTATTGCGAGAAAATCCTCAGCATCATTTGGCACACTCAAATCTGGGTGTCGCGCTTAGAGGTATGGGTCGGCATGGTGAGGCAGAGCAAGCTTATCGTGACGCCATTGCCATCTGTCCCGATGAGTCGTTTCATCACGTCAACCTTAGCACGCTGTTGCTTGAAATGGGAAGGTGGGATGAAGGTTGGGAGGCTAATGAACGGCGACTTCCCAGTATTTCTAACGAATTTATGTCTCGTTCTGTTTCGGCAAATATTAGGCAGTGGCAGGGGGAGGCCTTGCATAAAAAGTCTCTATTGGTTATACGTGAGCAAGGATTTGGCGACGAAATACAAATGGCGAGGTACGTCGCAATTTTAAAGAAGGCCGGGGCGGGACGAATAATTCTGGCCTGTAGTTCTGAACTTCGCACCCTTTTTAAGTCAATTCCCGGTGTCGATGAGGTGATTTCGTCTGTCAAGGAGCTCGGACGCCATCGCTACGATTTCTGGACTCTTATATTTAGTCTTCCATATATTTTGAAGACAAGGCCTGATAGTGTGCCAAATAAAATACCCTATATTTCCCCTTCAAAAAATTTAGTAAAAAAGTGGAGAAAGGAAATTCCGACTGGATCGATGCGGGTTGGCCTGGTCTGGAAGGGGGCGCAGAAGCATGAAGCGGATATGTTTCGATCTTTGTCGAGTTTTTCAATACTCGCGCCACTTTGGAAGGTCAAGGGTGTTAGTTACATTAGTCTTCAAAAAGAACGCGGGCGTAAAGAGATTTCTGAGCTTCATAATGTCCAGCCCGTGTGTGATCTTGGTGGAAAAATAGATAATTTCGATGACACGGCAGCAATTGTGAAACAGCTTGATCTAGTAATCACTGTCGATACATCGATGGCGCATCTGTGCGGTGCACTCGGCGTACCGTGCTGGGTGTTGCTGTCCGCTGCTAGAACCGACTGGAGATGGGCGGGATCACGTGATACGTCAATATGGTATCCGAATACGTTGAAATTATATCGACAAACTCAACGCGGGGATTGGCGATCGGTGGTTGATAATATTGTGTCGGATCTGGAATTGATGGTGAAATCATCCTGAGGTAGTATTGGTCTTCCTAACTATATTGTTAGGTTGTTTTAATGATGGAGATAATATGAAGACCTTTGCTTCTCTGTTCGGTGGGTTGCTTTTGGTTGGTGTGAGTCTTGGTGCAAACGCACAATCAACGGGGTCGACAGTCGTGCTTCAATGTTCTTCATCCTCTGGTGGGACGTGTACGGCTACTGGAGATGCAGTGCCGCAAAGCAATGCGGTGAGAACCTATAGCTTTATTTGGCGTGGCGAAAACATCACGATGACGCCGATCGACGGGAAGTCCGTGAATGTCCAGTGCATACCCGGACAGATCGGAAAGCTGACTGCGACTAGTAGTTCTACCGTCACGATTAGCGGTTCTACTGGTTCTGCGCCAGCAGGTGAGGCATCTGCGACGGTGACGATCGACTGTAGTAACTCCAGTGCGGCGGGAACATTCTAAGTCTGTTGCATATAAAGGAGGGCACATAAAATGTGTCTTCCTGAATGAATTTTTTTGTGTGTGATTGCGAGTTATTTTTTTTTGGTGTGATTGTGTTATGTGAAGAATGTGTCGACTATACGAGGCACCTGTTAATAATAAATCTTGCAAAGAGTTGGCCGCGCAAATCCGGACAATCGAATAAGTACAACGTCCGGGGCCTGGGCCAGCGATAATGCTGGCAAAGGAACCGAGAAAGTGACGAAGAGAACTCGACGCGCGCACTCAGCGGAGTTCAAAGCGAAGGTGGCGCTGGCTGTGGTCAAGGGCGAGCACGCGCTGGCAGAGCCGGCGCAGCAGTTCGATGTTCACCCGAACCAGATTACCGAATGGAAGCCACGTCTGCCGTTGAGGCACTGGAAGAATCGTTCGCCCGCTATGGGCTACCCGACATCGTGAATACCGATCAGGGCAGCCAGTTCACGGCGGGCGCGTTCACCGAGGCCGCACTGGGTCGAGGCGTTCGGCTGTCGATGGACGGCAAAGGGGCTTGGCGTGACAACGTGTTCGTCGAACGGGTGTGGCGCAGTATCAAGTGCGAAGAGATTTCCCTGCAGGCCTACGAGTCGGTCAGCCCATGCCCGTCGCTCCATCGGGCTGTACAACCGGAAACGGCCCCATTCGGCCTGGCGGATCAGGCGCCGGATGAGGCATAGGTCGCGGCGCTGCCTGCGATCAAATCGGCAGCATGATTGCCTCGGACGTTCCACTTAAAAATCTCAGAAACCTGTCCGAGCGAGTGGGGCCACCTCTGAAATAGGCGCCGGATTTCTTGTCTCGGTGCAACCTGGGTGTCTTGATCGGCAGACGGAACGCCCCATGGCCCAAATTCAAGCTCAGGTGTGAGTAGCAGCTGTGGGTAGAAGGTGTGAGTACGGCGACTTTGGAGGAGCCCTGAGAGCCTTGCGTGGCAGGGGTTTGTCCGTACTGGAGCGGGCGATGGGAATCGAACCCACGTCATCAGCTTGGGAAGCTGAGGTAATGGCCATTATACGACGCCCGCAGAGCCTGCGATTCTACAGGGGGTTGGGTGGAGATGGCAAGCGTCGGATTCTGACTGCCGGCATTGGAACAGGCATGGATCGATGCTGGAGCGGTGGCGTCGCTGCGACGGTTGCCAGCGTCTGGCTGGAATCCGTCGTTGGAGGTTGTCCGCGTCGATGATTCGGTGGCCTTCATGCAGAGGTTCTCGCCTTCGGCGCGACCCGTGTCGAGATCTCAGACGACTGCTGCCGAGTATGAGGAGAAGGAGCCCGGAGCCCGCCTCGAAACACACGCATCCACGCCGGACACCCCCTGCAATCCACCGCGCCAGCCCTTATGATGCAACGGTCCGCCCACCGCACCGGCCGCATCGCGCCCGTCTTCCGCCCGCACCGGCCGCCCTCACCGGAACCCCGACCATGCGCATCACCGCGATTCACGAACAGGCGATTCCCGTTTCCCGCTACGCCGACCCGGCCATTCCATCCGGCGGCCTGACGACGAGCGTCGTCGCGATCGTCACCGACGTCGTGCGCGACGGCCGCCCCGTGACCGGCTACGGCTATGCATCGGTCGGCCGCTTCGCGCAGGGCGGCCTGATCCGCGAACGTTTCGCGCCGCGTCTGCTGGCTGCCGCCGACACGCTCGCCGACGAAGCCGGCACGAACCTCGATCCGTTCCGCGCATGGCGCGCGATGATGGCCGGTGAAAAAACCGGTGGCCACGGCGAGCGCTGCGTGGCCGTCGGCGCGCTCGACATGGCGATCTGGGATGCTGCCGCGAAGATCGCCGGCCTGCCGCTCGCGCGCTTTCTCGCCGACCGTCTCGATCGTGTCGCCGCGCCGCGCGTGCGCGTGTACGCAGGCGGCGGCTACCGCTATCCGCACGACGATCTGGCGCGCCTGTCGGACGAGATGCGCCGCATCGCCGATCTCGGCCATACGCACGCGAAGATCAAGATCGGCGGGGCGGATCTCGACCTGGACCGGCGCCGCATCGAAGCCGCGTCCGCGTACCTCGCCGACAGTTCGCATCTCGCGGTCGATGCGATGAACCTGTACGACGCAACGACCGTCCACGCCGCCGCCGCGATGCTCGCACCGTTCGGCCTCTGGTGGTTCGAGGACATCTGCGATCCGCTCGACCTGCCGCTCCAGGCCGACGTTACCGCGCGATACGCGCCTCCGGTCGCGGCCGGCGAAGCGCTGTTCTCGCTCGCGGAAGCGAAGCTCCTCGACCGCTACGGCGGCTTGCGCAGCGACCGCGACGTGCTCGTGTTCGATCCGGTGCATTGCTACGGGCTGCCGGGTTATCTGCAGATCGTCGGGCATTTCCTGTCGCGCGGCTGGCGGCGCGACGCGTTCTGGCCGCACGGCGGCCACCTGTTCTCGCTGCATGTCGTCGCGGCGCTCGGGCTCGGCGGCGCGGAAGTCAATCCGTTCGCGTTCCATCCGTTCAACGGGCTGGCCGACGGCGCCAGCGTCGACGGCGGGTACGCTCGCGTGCCGCAAGCGCCGGGCATCGGTTTCGAGCTTCATGCGGGCGCGCACGACGTGTTTCGCGCGGTGGCGGGCCGCTGACGCCTAGAGCGCGTCGATCGCGAAACGCGCCGCGAAGCCGAGCATCATCGCCGCGACGAAGAAATCGAGCACGCGCCATGCAAGCGCGCGGGCGAACCACGCACGGCACGCACGCGCGCCATAGGCGAGCATCAGGAACCACGCAAGCGAAGCCGTCGTCGCGCCGATCGCAAACGGCGCGCGTGCGGCGGGCGGGTGGCTCGCGATCACGGTGCCGAGCAGCAGCACGGTGTCGATCCACGCATACGGATTGAGCAGCGAGACGGCGGCGGTGGCGAGCAGCGTGCGCGCAAGCGTGGGCTCGCTGCCCGCGCGCGGGCCCTCGACGTGCGCCGGCTGCCGCCGCAGGATCGCCGCACGCAATGCGTGCAGGCCGAAACCGGCGAGGTAGGCGATGCCGGCCCACAGCGCGGCCGACACCACGCCGGGATGCCGCGACAGCAACGACGACAGCCCGTGCGCGCCGAGCGCGATCAGCAGCGCGTCGCCGCCGGCACAGACCAGGGCGATGGAAAGCAGATGGGGGCTCGAGAGCGAGCGCTTGATGACGAAGGCGTCCTTGGGGCCGACCGACGTGAACAGGCCGGCGCCAAGCAGCAGGCCTTCGATGAAGGCGGAGGTGTCGAGCACGAGTGGGCCGACAACCTCTTAAGCTGAACCGGTGATGGTCAAGATGGGCCCAACGTTAAGGGGCGCCGGGGGGCGTTGTCAATGGCCGCCCGGCGGGCGCCCGCGCGCAGGCTGCCGGCCCGATGCCGGCGAAGGCGCCGAGGCAGACGCGGCGGAGAAGGGGCGGCGCCAGCGATACCCGGGATGCGGCGAGCTTCGTATGCGCGGCGTGGCGCCACCGCGCATGCACGGCACGCGTCACGTACCGTCGGCTTGCCCGGCCGCCCACTCGGGCCGCCGGCCGAGCGTGTCGAACAGCCGGACGATCTCGGCCTTCACCTTCTGCACCGCGTTGCTGAGGAGCGCCGTATCGTGCCAGCACAGCGACAGGTCGCGGGCGAACAGCCGGTGCGCGACCGTCGACAGCTTGAGCTTGCGCTCCTCGATCTCGACGTGCGCGGCCGTCCACGGCAGGATCGTCACGCCGAGCTGCGCCATCACGGCCGCGAACAGCAGCCCGGTCGAGCTTGCCTCGAAGCTGATGCCGTACGACAGCCCGGCCTCGCGCATCGCCCAGTCGACGCGGTTGCGGATCGTGTTCGGCGCGCTCGGCAGCACGAGCGGCATGCGCGCGATCGCGTCGAGCGGCACGGGATCGTCCGGCACCGGGAACCCGGGCCACGTGATCAGGTACAGCGTCTCCGTCATCAGCCGGTGAAGCGCGATGCCGCGCGTCTCGACCGCGTCGACAACGATCGCGAGGTCGAGCCGCGCGCGTTCGAGCAGCGTGTCGAGATCCGCGCTCGGCGCATCGATCAGCTCCAGCATGATGCCCGGATAGCGGTCGCGCACCGCGCGGGCGAGCGGAATGGCCAGCACGCGCGCGGTGCTCGACGGCATGCCGACGGTCACGCGGCCCTGCGGTGTCTCGGCGTCGCGGCGCAGCAGCTCGCGCGTGCCGTCGGCCTGGCGCAGCAGTTCGAGCGCGTGCCGGTACAGCGTGCGGCCGGCGGCAGTTGGCGCGACGCCGCGCACGCTCCGCTCGAGCAGCTGCATCCCGAGATCCTGCTCGAGATTGCGCATCTGCTGGCTGACCGCCGGCTGCGCGACATGCAGCGCCTCGCTCGCATGCGTGACGTTGCCGCATTCGACGACCTTCACGAAATAGCGCAACTGCCTCAAGTCCATCGCCACCGTCTCCCGATTCGAGCCATAAGACAATCCGATCGAGCAAGATGAATATCATATTTTTCTCCGATCGATAGCGTTTCTATACTCGTCTCACAAAAGAGCCAGCCTGCCGGCCATCCCGGACCGGACGCGGCAAAAGCGCCGGCCACGCCGGCAAGGAGACGAAGATGTTCAAGGCGATCGACGCGCCGGCGGCCGGCGCGAAGCCGCGGCGCACGCCGCTCACGCGCGAGCAGGTCAAGGGCTTCTGGGCCGTGTATGCAGGCTGGGTGCTCGACGGCGTGGATTCGGTGATCTACGCGCTCGTGCTGATTCCCGCGCTGACCGAGCTGCTGCCGGCGTCCGGTATCGCGGCGACGCCCGCGAATCTCGGGATGTACGGGTCGATCCTGTTCGCGCTGTTCCTGATCGGCTGGGGGCTGTCGTTCATCTGGGGGCCGCTGGCCGACCGCTTCGGCCGCGTCCGGACGCTCGCGGCGAGCATCCTGATCTACTCGGTGTTCACCGGCGCGGCCGCGTTCGTGCACGACGTGTGGGCGCTGGCCGCGTGCCGGCTGATCGCCGGGATCGGGGTCGGCGGCGAATGGGCGCTCGCCGGCACCTACGTCGCGGAGAGCTGGCCGGAAGACCGCCGCAAGATGGGCGCCGGCTACCTGCAGACGGGCTACTACTTCGGCTTCTTCATCGCGGCGTGCCTGAACTACACGATCGGCGCGACCTACGGCTGGCGCGCGATGTTCCTGTGCGGGCTCGCGCCGGCGCTGCTCGCGGTGTTTACCGTGATGCGCGTGAAGGAGCCGGGGCAGTGGCGCCGGCACGACGCCCGCGACGGCGATGTGGCCGATGCACGGCGCGCGCATCCGCTGCGCGAGATCTTCGCGCCGGCCTTCCGGCGCCGCACGCTGACGAGCGCGAGCCTCGTCGGCGTCGCGATCGTCGGGCTGTGGGCCGGCTCCGTCTACGAGGCGAGCGCGGTGAGCACGCTGGCGGCGCGCGCGGGCATCGATCACATCGGCGCGATGCGGCTCGCATCGATCGGCGCGGCGATCCTGTCGTGCGCGACGATCGCCGGCTGCCTGGTTGCTCCGTGGCTGTCCGAGCGGCTCGGCCGGCGTGCGGCGCTCGGCGTGTATTTCGCGGGCATGGCCGCTGCGATCGTGTTCGCGTTCGGCTGGGCGTTCTACCAGCCGAACGGGCTCGCCGCGTTCATGGTGTCGCTCGTGTTTCTCGGCTTCTTCGGCGGCAACTTCGCGATCTTCTCGCTGTGGTTGCCCGAACAGTACCCGACGCGCGTGCGGGCTACCGCGTTCGCGTTCAACGCGTCGGTCGGTCGTTTCATCGGCGCGGGCGTGAACTTCCTGCTCGGCGCGGCGATACACGGCTACGGTTCGCTCGGCGTGCCGGTCGCGTGGACGGCGGCCGTGTTCGGGCTCGGCATCCTGATCCTGCCGTTCGCCGTCGAAACGCGCCACCAGACGCTGCCCGAATGAGCGGCGCCCCGCGATCGTGCGCATACCCGCCACACCCAGTCATTACTATCAGGAGTCCGGAATGCAGGCATTGGAAGGAATCAAGGTTGTCGATCTGAGTCGCGCGCTGTCGGGGCCGTTCTGCTCGATGGTGCTCGCCGATCTCGGCGCCGACGTGATCAAGGTCGAGTCGGGGCCGCACGGCGACATGAGCCGCGCATGGGGGCCGTTCGATCGCGGCGTGAGCACGTACTACCTGTCCTGCAACCGCAACAAGCGCGGCATCTGCGTGGATTTCAGGCAGCCGGCCGGCCTTGACGTGGTGCGCCGCCTGGTCGCGCAGGCCGACGTCGTGATCGAGAATTTCAAGGCGGGCACGATGGACGCGATGGGGCTCGGCTATGCCGCGCTGAGCGCGCGCGATCCGCGGCTCGTGATGGGCAGCGTCACCGCGTTCGGCCCGCGCGGCCCGCTGCGCGACTGGCCGGGCTTCGACCAGATCGCACAGGGTTACGCGGGGCTGATGAGCCTGACCGGTTTTCCCGACGGCGAGCCGACCCGCACGGGTACCGCGATCGGCGATCTCAGTTCGGGGATGTGGGTCGCGACGGGCGTGATGGCCGCGCTGTTCGAGCGCGAGCGCACCGGGCGCGGCCAGCATGTCGGCACGTCGCTGCTCGAAAGCCTCGTGGCGCTGCTGAGCGTGCACGGGCAGCGCTACCTGAGCCTCGGCGACGTGCCGCGCCGCACCGGCAACGCGCATGCGGTGATCGCGCCGTACGGCGTGTTCGAGACGGCCGACGGGCCGCTCAACCTCGCGCCGATCACGTCCGACATGTGGCTGCGCCTGTGTCAGTTGCTGGATCTGCCGGAGCTGCCGGACGATCCGCGCTTCGCCACCAACGACGCGCGTGTCGCGCACCGCGACGCGCTGAAGGCGTTGCTCGAAAGCCGGCTGCGTACGCGCGGCAAGCGCGAATGGACGCAGCGTTTCGTCGACGCCGGGCTGCCGGCGGGGCCGATCAATACGCTCGACGAGGTGTTCGACGATCCGCAGCTCGCGCATTGCGGGCTGGTCGAGCCGGTCGCGCATCCGACGCTCGGCACGCTGCGCCAGGTCGTCACGCCGCTCGGCGGGATGGGCGACGACGTGCCGGCGCCGCGCACGCGCCATGCGCCGCCGCTGCTCGGCGAGCATACCGTCGACGTGCTGCGCGAGGCCGGTTACGACGACGACGCGATCGACGCGCTGCTGGCCGGCCGCACGATCTTCCAGGCCGACGCGGTGGCGGAGGCCGTGCAATGAACGACACGACGAAACGGGACGATGCATCGCGCGTGACGGTCGACAGCGTCGACGAGCGGATCGTGCGCGTGCGGTTCGCGAATCCGGCGCGTCGGCATGCGCTCGACGCACCGTTGCTCGATGCGCTCGTCGCGCGTCTCGACGCGCTTGCCGAACGCCGTCCGCCGCCGGTCGTGATCCTGTCGAACGACGGCAGCGGCGACGTGTGGAGCGCGGGGCACGACCTGCGCGAGCTGGCCGACGATCGCGATCCGCTCGCATACGGCAAGCCGCTCGAACGCGCGTTGCGGCGCGTACGGACTTATCCGGGCGCGGTGATCGCGGCGGTGGCCGGATCGGCATGGGGCGGGGCGGTCGATCTCGTGATGAGCTGCGACCTCGTGGTGGCGGCGCGCGATGCGCGGTTCGCGATGACGCCCGCGAATATCGGCTTGCCGTATTCGACGAGCGGCCTGCTGCGTTTCTACGACAACCTGCCGATCCACGTGCTGAAGGAGATGTTCTTCTGCGCGCAACCGCTCGATGCGGAGCGCGCCGCGCATCACGGGCTCGTGAACCGGCTGGCCGACGCGGGCGGCGTCGACGATGCGGCGCTCGAGATCGCGCGCACGATCGCCGCGAAGGCGCCGCTCGCGGTGCATGCGGTGAAGGAGCAGTTGCGCGTGCTGCAGGATGCGCGACCGCTGCCGGCCGATGCGTTCGAACGCATCGCCGAGTTGCGCCGGCAGGCGTGCGAAGGCGCGGATTTCGACGAGGGGCTGCGCGCGTTTGCGGAGCGCCGCGCGCCGGTGTTTCGCGGCGGCTAGGCGCTCGCGCGCCCGGGCGGCGCGACAGCGCGGCGACGGCGGCGTGCGCTATGCGCCGCCGATCGCGTGCACGCCGACGAGCAGCAGGGCGCCCGCCGCGATCAGCAGCAGCGCGTGAACGCGCGTATACATCACGCACAGCGTCGATGCGATCGCGATCGCGCGCGCGGCCCAGCCGCCGTCGAGCGCCTGCAGCAGCTCCCACACCGACGCCAGGATCATGCCGGCCGCGATCGGGCGCAGGCCGGCCTCGAGCGCGATCTGCCAGCGCGCGCCCTGGTGCCGGCGCCACAGATGCGCGACGCCGTAGATCAGGAACGCGGTCGGGCCGAACAGCGCGAGCGTCGCGATCACCGCGCCCCAGAAGCCGGCGACCTGCCAGCCGATCAGCGTCGCCAGCAGCGAGCCGGGGCCCGGCGCCATCCGCGCGATCGCGAAGTCGTTCACGAATTGCGCGGCGGTCATCCAGTGATGGACGTCGACGACCTGCCGCTGGATGTCGGCGATGATCGCCTGTCCGCCGCCGATCGTCGCGATCGACAGCGGGGCGAACACGCCGAACAGCGCGACGTAGCGTTGCGAAGCGGTCATCGCGTGTCGCTCCCGGTCGTGGCCGGGGCCGCGGCCGCGCGGCGGTATTCGAGCGCGACGCTCAGCGTGCCGCCGACCAGCACGGTCCAGACGAGCGGCCAGTGCAGCAGCGCGACCGATGCGAAGGTGAGCGCCATCACCGCGAACGGCAGCGCGCGGCGCGGCAGCCGGCGCACGGCGGTGATCGCCATCGAGATCGACAGCCCGATCGCCGCGGCCGCCGCGCCGGCGAGCGCGATGTGCGTGAGCGGAAAGCGCGTCAAGGTCGAGAACGCGATGCCGAACAGCACGATCAGCACGGCCGGCGGCGCGATGATGCCGGTGAAGCCGGCCATCGCGCCGCGCCATCCGGCGAGCCGGTAGCCGATCCAGATCGCGAGGTTCTTCACGTTGACGCCCGGCAGAGCCTGCGACAGCGCGAGGCCGTTGAGGAACGCCTCTTCGTCGAGCCAGTGCCGCTCATATACGAAGTCGCGCATCATCCGCCCGCTGAGTCCGCCGCCGAAGCTGGTCAGGCCGATCTGCGAGAACGCGATGAACAGCGCGAGGACGCCGGGTGGCGGCGCAGGCGAAGGGGAAGCGGAGGGCGGGGGCATCGGATGGGCGGTACGTGGCGGTTGGGCGGCCCGCCCATGTTAGCAAGCCGACCCTGTCAGCACGCTGACAGAGGCGCGGCGTTCGCGCGACGAAGGCCCGCGGACGATCCGGCGGGGGCGGTGCGGCGCAGCCTGTCGGCACCGTCCGCACTGCAGGTCCCGCACGTTTCGTGCAGCCGCAAGCCCCCGCGCGCTATGCGCGCACGACCGTCACGCCAGCCGCCTCGATCGGCTTCGTCAGCGCGGCCTCGGTTTCCTTTTCGACCACCACGGTGTGCGCGAGCGCGATGTCGCCGATCACGAACTGCGACGCCGCGCGCAGCTTCGACTGCGACGCGAGCACGACCGTCTCGGCCGCGCGCCCGGCCAGTGCGCGCTTGATCGCCGCTTCCTCGAAATCGCCGGTACTGAGCCCCGCGACCGGATGCACGCCGGTCACGCCCATGAAGTACAGGTCCGCATGGATGCGCGCGATGCCCTCCATCGCCGCCGCGCCGACGGCGACGATCGAATGCTTGTAGAGCCGCCCGCCGATCAGGATCACGTCGATCGACGGATGCGCGGCCAGCGCGACCGCCACACTCGGGCTGTGCGTGACGATCGTCGCGCGCAGGTCGGCCGGCAACTGGCTGACGAGCAACGCCGAGGTCGTGCCGCCGTCGACGATCGCCACCTGGCCGGGCGCGATCATCTCCGCGGCGCGGCGCGCGATGCGCCGCTTCTCCGCCGTTTCGAGCGCCTCGCGCTGCGCGAACGGCGCGAGCGCCGGCGACGCCGGCAGTGCGCCGCCGTGCACGCGCTGCAGCAGGCCTTCGGCCGCGAGCTCGCGCAGGTCGCGGCGGACGGTGTCTTCGGATACGCCGAATCGGGCGCTCAGCTCGACCGCCAGCACCTGGCCGTCGCGCGCGAGTGCGTCGAGGATCGCTTTCTTGCGTTGCGTCGTCAGCATCGTGTTTGCACGAAATTTCTTGAAATTGCACGAATATGCACGATACCATGGGCGCCGTCTTTTGTCGAACCGGAGGCTGGAATGACTGCAACGCGGGACCGTGTCCGCATCGTCGATACGACGGTGCTGTCCGATGACTGGTATGTGCTGAAGAAGGTGACGTTCGATTTCCTGCGCCGCGACGGGACGTGGCAGCGCCTGAGCCGCGAGACCTACGATCGCGGCAATGGCGCGACCATCCTGCTGCGCAATGCCGAGACCGGCGACGTGCTGCTGACGCGGCAGTTCCGGATGCCGGCGTTCGTCAACGGGCACGACGGCATGCTGCTCGAGGCCGCCGCCGGCCTGCTCGACGACGCGACGCCCGAAGCGCGCATCCGCACGGAGGCCGAGGAGGAGACCGGCTATCGCGTGCGCGGCGTGCGCAAGGTATTCGAGGCGTTCATGAGCCCGGGCTCGGTGACCGAGAAGCTGCATTTCTTCGTCGGCGAATACGATGCGTCGCTGCGCACCGGCGACGGCGGCGGCGTCGCGGAAGAGGGCGAGGATCTGGAGGTCGTCGAGATGCCGCTGGACGCGGCGCTCGAGGCGATCGAGCGCGGCGAGATCGTCGACGGGAAGACGATCATGCTGTTGCAGTACGTCGCGCTGCGGGAAACCGCCGGCGCGCGCGTGGCATGACGCCGCTGCTCGTGCTGATCGCCGGCCCGTATCGCAGCGGCACGGACGGCGACCCCGCGCGCATCGCCGCGAACCTGCACCGGCTCGAAACGACGGCGCTCGCCGTGTATCGCCGCGGGCACATGCCGATGATCGCCGAGTGGGTGTCGTTGCCGCTTGCCGTGGCGGCGGGGTCGCGGCAGGTCGGCGATGCGATCAGCGAGTCGTTCCTGTATCCGGCCGCGCACCGGCTGCTGCATCGCTGCGATGCGGTCTGCCGGATCGACGGCGCGTCGCGCGGGGCCGACGCGGACGTGAGCCTGGCACGGCAACTCGGCAAGCCGGTCTATTTCTCGGTCGACGAGATCCCGGTCGCGCAGGAGGAGTCGGCCAGCTGAGCACGCGGGGAGGCGCCCGGCCGCGGCGCCTCCCCGCATCGGTCGACGCCCGTTCCGGCGGAGGCCGGGCGTGCGCGGCGCCGCGCCTTCGCGGGACGCATGCATCCATGATGCGGACGAGGGCGCGCGACTTTCCGCGCCACGCCGGAACCGGCGTATGATCGCGGCGCAACCCGCGCACCGTTCGACGTAACCGCCGCCCCGCCATGCCGTTCCCCGATTCCGCCGATTCCACCGCCTCCGTCGCTGCCGACGCCGCGCAACTGCCCGCCGATCTCGTCGCTTCCGCCGTTGCCGCGCTCGCCCGCGCCGACGCGCTGCTCGTGACGGCCGGCGCGGGCATCGGCGTCGATTCCGGGCTGCCCGATTTTCGCGGCACGGACGGCTTCTGGCGCGCGTATCCGGCGCTGCGCCACGAGCGTTTCGAATTCCACGAGATCGCGTCGCCGCATGCGTTCCGGGCGCGCGCGCCGCTCGCGTGGGGGTTCTACGGCCACCGTCTCGCGCTTTACCGCGCGACGGTGCCGCATGCGGGCTTTGCGATCCTGCGTCGCTGGATCGACGCGATGCCGAACGGCGGCTTCGTGCTGACGAGCAACGTCGACGGCCAGTTCCAGAAAGCCGGCTTCGATCCCGCGCGAATCGTCGAGATCCACGGGTCGATTCATGCGATGCAGTGCCTGCGCCCCTGTTCGGACGACACGTGGGATGCGGCGCCGTTCGAGCCGGAAGTCGACGCGGCCACCTGCCGCCTCGTCGGCGAAGCGCCGCGCTGTCCGCGCTGCGGCGGCCTGGCGCGACCGAACATCCTGATGTTCGGCGACACCGGCTGGCTCGGTGCGCGCTACGACGCGCAGGAGCGCGTGCTGGAAGAGTGGATCGCGCGGGCCGGGCGCGTCGCGGTGGTCGAGATCGGCGCGGGTACCGCGATCCCGACCGTGCGCCTGCTGAGCGAGCGGCTCGGCGCCGACGTGATCCGCATCAACGCGCGCGAAGCGCATGCACGCCGGGCGGACGTGATCGGCCTGAAGGGCAGCGCGCTGGCGACGCTGACCCGGCTCGACGCCGCGTGGCAACGCGCGTGACCGGGCGGGCGACCCGCCGCGCGGGCAGGCGTCCCGGCGGCGGTCGTCGTTGCAGGCGTACCGCGAATCCGCATACAGTGCAGCCAGTGCCGTCCGCGCATGCGCCGCGTGCGTCCGGCGCACCCATTGCCCCGGGCGACCGGGGGCCGGCGGTTGAGTCCAGCCGCATCATCGACCGGGAGCCTTCTTGTTCTATTCGATCGTCGCGATCTTCGTCGGCGCCGGGCTCGGCGCGCTGCTGCGCTGGTTCCTGAGTCTCGCGCTCAACGAGTTCTTTCCCGCCGTGCCGCTCGGCACGCTCGCCGCGAACCTGATCGGCGGCTACGTGATCGGCATTGCCGCCGTCGTGTTCACGACCCGCGTCGGGCTGCCGCCCGAGTGGCGGCTGTTCGTGATCACGGGCTTTCTCGGCGGCCTCACGACGTTCTCGACCTATTCGGTCGAAGTCATGACCCACGCGCTGCAGGGCGAATTCGGATGGGCGTTTGCGGTGGCCGCCCTACACTTGATTGGATCGTTCATGCTGACGGCGCTCGGCATGTGGACCGCCCGCGCGTGGCTCGCGGCGGCCTGAGCCCCGGGCCAGCCAGTATCGGAGGGCGACATGGACAGGATCTTCTTGCGCTTTTACGTGCACGAGCAGCACCGGCTGCACTGGAAGCCGCTGTGGGAGTGGTTGCTGGAGGAGGCGAACCGGATGGGCGTCGCGGGCGGTTCCGCGTTTCGCGCGATGGCCGGCTTCGGCCAGCATCGCGTGCTGCACGAGGACCGTTTCTTCGAACTGCAGGGGTCGCTCGCGATCGAGGTCGAATTCATCGTCACCGAGGACGAAGCGCGGCGCCTGCTCGAGCGGCTGTCGAACGAGAAGGTGCGCGTGTGCTACGCGATGATACCGGCGCGCTTCGGCGTGATCGACACGCTCGGCGCACCGCCGGCGCAGGGGCCGGCGGCATAGGGCGGACGCGCCGGATCAGATGCCGAACATCGTCAGCGACACGGCGGCGCGCGTGACGATCATCAGCAGCACCTGCACGATCACGAACAGCAGGATCGGCGACAGGTCGATGCCGCCGAGATTCGGGATGACGCGGCGCAGCGGGTTCAGGAACGGCGCGGTGAGCTGGTAGAGGATCGGCATCGCCGGCGAGCGCGGGTTGAGCCACGACAGCAGCGCCATCAGGATCGTCATCCAGATCACGAGGTTGAGCGCCCACTTCACGACGGTGAGCAGCGCGACCACGACGAGCGTCGCGATAACCGTGGCCGGATCGAAGCCGGCCATCAGGACCATCAGCACGACGTAGACGAATGCGGTGAGCAGCGCGGCGACGACGCTGGCCCAGTCGATGCCGCGCACGCCCGCGATCACGCGGCGCAGCGGCAGCACGAGCCAGTTGGTCGCCTGCAGCACGGCCTGCGTGACGGGGTTGTACGGCGGCACGCGGACGGCCTGCATCCAGATGCGCAGGATCAGCGCGGCGCCGAACAGCGTAAAGATGGTATTGAGCAGAAAACGGGCGATCTCGCCGAACATCGTTGGCATCCTTTTTATACAGTCAGTAGCGTGCGGCCGCCAACGCCGGATGGCGGCGCATCGGCCGACACCTTATCACGCCTCGTCTTGCGACGGGGAGCGGTGCGCCGCCGCGCGCGCGAGCGCCGTTTCGACGGCTTCGGCGAGCGCCGGCAACGACGCCGGCGGCGTGGCGCGGCTCGCCGCGAGCGCGACCGCGCGGCGCGTCAGCAGCGCATATAGCGTCGCGTGATCGCCGCCGCGCGCTTCCAGCAGCGCGAGCTGGCGTTCGACGATGCCCGTGTCGCCGCGCGACACGGGGCCGGAAAGCGCGTTCGCGAGCCCCTTGTCGCGTGCGGTCTCGATCGTGCCGGCCAGCATCGGCAACAGCGCGCGCAGTGCGGCTTCCTCGTCGAAGCCGAGGCCGCGCCATAGCTCCACCGCTTCCGCCAGCCCGCACAGCGCGAAGCTCGCCGCGTAATGGGCGGCCGCGTGGTAGAGCATCCGGCCGCCTGCCGGGATCGACAGCGGATGGCAGCCGAGTGCGGCGGCGAGTCGCATCAGCGCCGTGTGCAATGCGCCGTCGGCTTCGATCGTGACCGAGCAGCCGTCGATGCGGGCGAGGTCGGCATCGGTGCCGCCGAACAGGTAGAGCGGATGGAAGCCGCCGATGGCCGCCCCTTGCTGCTTTGCCGGATCGAGCAGCGCGACCGCCGACGCGCCGCTGCAGTGGACCAGAGCCTGGCTCGCGGCGCGCGACGCGTCGAAGCGGAGCGCCGCGGCGGTCGGCGCGAGATGGTCGTCGGGCACCGTCAGGAAGATCAGGTCGGCGGCGTCGACGACCTGCTGCGGCGTGTCGACCGCCTTGCAGCCGTCGATGCGCGCGGCGAGGGCCGCGGCCGACGCGGACGTGCGGCTCGCGATCGCGACGACGGGATAGCCGTTCTGTGCGAAACGCTGCGCGACGCAGCGCGCGAGGCGGCCGGCGCCGATGAAGCCGAGGCGGGGAGTGTCGGGCAGAGGCATGGCGGCGAATGTAAGCGAAAACGAAGCAACCGCCAGTATCGCAGGAATGGCGGCGGGGTCGCGCAAGGTCGATCGTCGCGTGCACACGGAGCGGCATGCGGCCCGCTCCACGCGCGTCCCGGGGCACGGCGCGACCGTCGTTTCACGATCGCGGAATCCGACCCTGAAACGCATCGCACGTGCGCCCCTCTTGAAATGTCGGCATCTTGTCTCAAATTTGTAATCGTTCATTACGGTCGCGTGCCCGCCGTGCGCACCAGATCCGGTAAGACTGACCGGCCAGCGTGTGACGCCCCGACTCGTCGGACGGATTCGCGCGACCGGCAAGGGTTGCCGCCGACGCCGGAAGCCGCGCCACGCGGCGGCTCAGGCCGCCAGCGATTGCAATTTGCAACAAATGCGCGATACGCGAGGGGCGGGTTTTCGCTACATTGCATCCATGCGACGTGCATGCCCGCCGTTGCCGACAGGGGCGCATAAAATACCGCTCCAGCAGGAGAATCGAAGTGAAAAAGCTCGTTCCGTTCATCGCCGCCGTCGCGCTGGGCCTGGGGGCCGCAAGCGCAGCACAGGCCCACGTGTCGATCGGGGTCGGCATCGGTATCCCGGTCGCACCCGCGTATCCCGTCTATGCACCGCCGCCGCCCGTGTACTACGCGCCGCCGCCTCCGCCCGTCTATTACGCGCCGGCGCCGGCCTACTATGCGCCGCCGCCCGCCGTGGTCGTCGGCGGCTATTACGGCCATCCGTACTGGCATCGCGGCGGCTACTACGGCGGCTGGGGCCATCGCGGCTACTGGCGTCGCTGACGCACCCCGCGCGGCCTGGCCGCGCGCGGCAAAACGGCGCAGGGTCCCGTCGCGGGGCGCTGCGCCGTTTTTTCATGGCGGCGGCCATTCGGCCGCGGCCTTGCGGGCCTTCGGCTATACCGCGTGCACGATCAGGTCGCGGTAGCCGCCGACGATCACGCTGTAGGAGAAATACGCGAACAGCAGCGCCGACGCGATATGGCACGCGCGCATCAGCCCGGCGCCCGCGCGCTTGCGGCCCTGGGTCGCGAGCGTGCACATGAAGAGCGTCCAGGCGAGGCCGCCGAGGAAAAATCCCGACAGGAACACCGACGCGGTGGCCGGCGTGGTCGCGCCGGCTTTCGCGATCAGCGCGCCGCCGACCGCCGCGAACCACAGGATCGCGCTCGGCGACGACATCGCGAGCAGCATCCCGCGCAGGAAACTGCGCCGTGCGCTGGCGCGCGGCTGCGGCGCATCGTCGGCGTCGTCACGCGCCGGGCCGGCCGGCGCGAGCGCTTCGCGCGCCATCTTCCACGTGAGAAACAGCAGCACCGCGCCGCCGCCGATCCACACGATCCAGCGCACGGGTTCGAACTGCAGCAGCACGGCCATCCCCGCGAGCGCGAGCGCCGCGTAGACGAGGTCGCCCACGCACGAGCCGACGCCGAGCCAGAAGCCCGGCCGGAAGCCGTGCGACAGCGTCAGCGACAGCATCGCGACGTTCACGAGGCCGATGTCGAGACACAGCGACAGCGACAGAAAGAAACCGTCGGACAGCATGGAGGCGGGCGGAAAGTTCATCTTCGTCGTTATTGTGATTGAGGGTGAAACACGGGCCGGCGCGCGCCGGCCCCACGGCATCAGAGGCCGATTTCCTGCCAGAGCCGGTCGACGCGCGCCTTCACGGCCGCATCCATCTCGATCGGACGACCCCATTCGCGGTTCGTCTCGCCGGGCCACTTGTTGGTCGCGTCGAGCCCCATCTTCGAGCCGAGACCGGCCACCGGCGACGCGAAATCGAGATAGTCGATCGGCGTGCTGTCGACCATCACGGTGTCGCGCACCGGGTCGACGCGCGTCGTGATGGCCCAGATCACCTCCTTCCAGTCGCGGATGTTCACGTCCTCGTCGACGACCACGATGAACTTCGTATACATGAACTGCCGCAGGAAGCTCCACACGCCGAACATCACGCGCTTCGCGTGGCCCGCGTAGCTCTTCTTCATCTGGACGATGGCCATCCGGTAGCTGCAGCCTTCGGGCGGCAGGTAGAAGTCGGTGATCTCGGTGAACTGCTTCTGCAGCAGCGGCACGAACACCTCGTTGAGCGCGACGCCGAGCACGGCCGGTTCGTCGGGCGGCTTGCCGGTGTAGGTCGAGTGATAGATCGCGTCGCGGCGCATCGTGATGCGTTCGACGGTGAACACCGGGAACCACTCCTGCTCGTTGTAGTAGCCGGTGTGGTCGCCGTACGGGCCTTCGAGCGCGTGCTCGTAGGTGGCGGACGCGTTGCCGGCCGGGCGCGGCGGCGCGCCGGCCGGGGCAGGGGCGGGCGCGCCTTCCTGCGGATGGATGAAGCCCTCGAGCACGATCTCCGCGCGCGCGGGCACCTGCAGCGTGTCGACGCCGGGCGTCAGGCACTTCGCGAGCTCCGTGCGGCTGCCGCGCAGCAGGCCGGCGAACTGGTATTCGGACAGCGAATCGGGTACGGGCGTCACCGCGCCGAGCGTCGTGGCCGGATCGGCACCGAGCACGACCGCGACCGGATACGGCTTGCCGGGGTTTCGCAGTGCGAATTCACGGAAGTCGAGCGCGCCGCCGCGATGCGCGAGCCAGCGCATGATCAGCTTGTTGCGGCCGATCAGCTGCTGCCGGTAGATCCCGAGGTTCTGGCGCGGCTTGTTGGGCCCGCGCGTGACCGTCAGGCCCCACGTGACGAGCGGCCCCGCATCGCCGGGCCAGCAGGTCTGGATCGGCAGCTTGTGCAGGTCGACGTCGGCGCCTTCCCAGACGATCTCCTGGCACGGCGGCGACGACACCGACTTCGGCGCCATGTCCCACACGGCCTTCGCGAGCGACAGCAGCTTGCCCGCATCCTTCAGGCTCCTGGGCGGATCGGGTTCCTTCAGCGCGGACAGCAGCCGCCCGAGATCGCGGAGCGAATCGAGCGCGGCGTCGTCGCCCGCATCGACGCCCATCCCGAGCGCGACGCGACGGGGCGTGCCGAACAGGTTGCCGAGCACCGGGAAAGCATGCCCCGACGGGGCGTCGAACAGCAGCGCAGGACCGCCGGCGCGCAGCACGCGGTCGCACAGCTCGGTCATTTCCAGCACGGGTGACACGGGCTGCGTGACGCGCCGCAGTTCGCCGAGCGCCTCGAGGCGCTGGATGAAATCGCGTAAGTCTTTGTATTTCATGAAGATGGTCCGGGCCGCCCGCGGGGCGGGCAGCGATGAGCGGGCGCAGCGGCCGGCTGCGGCCCCGAATCGACCGACGATTTTACCCGGGCCGCCGCGCGCCCGCCCGTCGGAGAAAAAAGTCGACCGCGCGCAAAGCCCCTACGGCACGGGGCTTGCGATCTGAAGATCGGCCTTAAATTACTTTTTGTTATAATTTCAAGGTTTTATAGTGTTGACGATCTATAAAACCCTGCTAGAATCCGCTCACATTGGCTGCAGGGTAAAAGGCTTCGAGCCGCCAATCACCGATCTTTGACGCAGCGCGTCACCGTCCGCCGAAACCTGCACGGCGTATCCGACGGCTTTAGTTGTAGTCCCGGCCAGCGCCACGAGACGCTGGTTTTTTGCGTGGGTGCCACCGCGTATGCCCGCCTCGCCCAGTGTGCGAAGGTGCCGGCCCTCTTACACCGTGGCCTCGAACGGTACTTATACCGTTTCCCCGATGTCCGCACGCCCCAACCAAAGCGTGCGGCGTCGTGATTCCGCGGCGCGTTACCTGTCTCGCCATCGAGATGAGCGAGCCGCACGAGTCATGTTCATGGGAGATGATCTGAATGAACGCTTGGTTATCGTGGCGTCCCAGTGAGCAGCATGCGCAATTCGTGCGCAGTGTGCTGCGTCGCGGGACGCGTGTCAGTCACCATTTATTCAGCGTTGTCGGCTGCTTCGCCGTCGCGGTGGCTCTGGCCCTGTGGCTGCTGCCAACCGTGCGCGGCACGCTCGCCGCGAAGCTGATGCCGGTCGTATCCGCGGCCGTGCAGGCCGGGCCGGCCCGTCTGCTGTCCGGCCATCCGCTGCCGAACTTCGCGCCCGCCGGCGCGCAGCCGCAGCAGGAAGAAGGTCCCGAAACGGACACGCTTGCGGTCGGCCTCGACGTCGCACCGGAAGCCGCCGCGCAGGGCGACGCGTCCGATCCGGCCCGCAACGGCCCGTCGCCGGTCGCGCTGGCGAAACTGATTCCGACCCAGCGGGTGGCGGCCGATGCGCGCGACGATCGCGCGCTCGCATCGAACCGCGAACAGGCGCTGGTTGCGACCTACCTGTCGCGCCGCTACCGCGTCGCGCAGGAGCCGCTGGGCCAGCTCGTCAAGGCTGCGTTCCAGACCGGCCGCGACGTCGGCCTCGATCCGCTGCTGCTGCTGTCCGTGATGGCGATCGAGTCGGGCTTCAACCCGTATGCCGAAAGCGGCGTCGGCGCGAAGGGCCTGATGCAGGTCATGTCGAAGGTCCATTCCGACAAGTTCGAGTATTTCGGCGGCACCGACACGGCGCTGCAACCGCTCGCGAACCTCCAGGTCGGCGCGCTGGTGCTGAAGGACTGCATCGCACGCGGCGGCTCGCTCGCGACCGGCCTGCGCCTGTACAACGGCTCGACGAACCCCGACGACAACGGCTACGGTTCGAAGGTGATGGCCGAGCGCGGCCGCCTGCGCGACGTTGCGCACGGCCGCAGCGTGCCGGTCAACGCACCGCAGGCGCCGGCCCAGCCGGCCAAGCCGATGGTCACGGCGGCCGCCGTGACGGCGGCGGCGGGCGGTGCCAAGCGCGTGCACGTGACGCTCGACAGCACGACGTCGGTGAAGTCGGCGCCGAAGGACAGCGCGCAGGACGACGCGAGCGTCGACACCGCGAAGCACGCCGACCATTCGGAGCTGGGCGCGTAAGGTCCGGCGTTCGGCGCGGCCCCGGCCGGCCGACCACGAAAAAGGCACCCGAATCCGGGTGCCTTTTGCTTTTGGGGCGCGAGAAACGGCCGGCGTGCCGGCCGGCGCGTCAGGTCAGTGCTGGCCGAACAGCGTCGAGAGCCGGTCGACCGCCTCCTCGAGCCGCGAGTAGGCCGTCGCATAGGACAGGCGGATATAGTCGCGCGGCGCATGGACACCGAAATCCATGCCGGGCACCAGCACGACCCCCGCGTCGTGCAGCATCGCCTGCGTGAGCGCGGCACTGTCGCCGGCGGCCGGATGGGCGACGCCGCCGCAGTGCGCATACACGTAGAACGCGCCGTCAGGCATCACGGGCACCGTGAAACCGAGCCGTTCGAGGGCCGGCGCGATGAAGTCGCGGCGGCGCTTGAATTCGAGCCGGCGCGCTTCGTAGATGTCGAGCGTGGCCGGCTCGAAGCACGCGAGCGCCGCGTGCTGTGCAAGCGCGGACGGGCAGATGAACAGGTTCTGCGCCAGTTTCTCGAACGTGCCGACCAGCGCGGGCGGCACGACGAGCCAGCCGAGCCGCCAGCCCGTCATGCTGAAATACTTCGAGAAGCTGTTCACGGTGACGACGTCGTCGCCGAACGACAGCGCCGACACGGGCGCCGCATCGTAGCTGAGCCCCTGGTAGATCTCGTCGACGATCGAGAAGCCGCCGCGTGCGCGCACGGCCTCGACGATCCGCTTCAGTTCGTCCGGCTCGAGCGACGTGCCGGTCGGGTTCGACGGCGACGCGAGCAGCACGCCGCGCGTGCGCTCGCCCCAGCGCGTGCGGACGTCGTGTTCGGTGAGCTGGAAGCGCGCGTCCGGGCCGCTCGGCACCAGCACCGCACGGCCTTCGGCCGCCGCGACGAAGTGCCGGTTGCACGGATACGACGGATCGGGCATCAGCACCTCGTCGTCGCGCCCGACGAGCGCGAGGCACGCGAGCAGCAGCGCGGCCGATGCGCCGGCCGTCACGACGATCCGCTCCGGACTGATCGTGAGGCCGTACGCGCGCGCATAGTGCGCGGCGATCGCTTCGCGCAGCGGCGCAATGCCGAGCGCGCTCGTGTACTGCGTGACGCCGCGGCGCAGCGCGGCCGCGGCCGCTTCGACGACCGGCTCCGGCGCGGTGAAATCCGGCTCGCCGATGCCCATGTGGATAACATCGCGTCCGGAGGACTCGAGCCGCTGTGCCTCCTTCATCAGTTCCATCACATGAAAGGGCTGGATCGCGTCGACACGTGCGGCGAGTTTGACCAGCGAATCGGCGGTGGTATTCATCGGGCGGGCAGGGGGAGGGGCGAGACGAAAGAAAAAACGGGCGCATGCGCGCCCGTTCCGGACAAACGGTATCAGCCGTTGCGGCGCGCCTGGATTTCGGCGGGGCGCAGCTTCGCGGCAAGCTTGTCGAGCACGCCGTTCACGTACTTGTAGCCGTCGGAGCCGCCGAACGTCTTCGCGAGTTCGACCGCTTCGTTGATGATCACGCGGTACGGCGTTTCGACGTGGTGCGTCAGCTCGAACGTCGCGATCAGCAGCACGGCGCGTTCGACCGGCGACAGCTGGTCGATCGGACGGTCCAGCGACGGGGTCAGCGCTTCGACCAGCGTGGCGTGCTCGCGGATCACGCCGTGCAGGATCGCGTCGAGCAGTTCCTTGTCAGCCTTGTCGTAACCGAGAGCGCCGCGCAGCTGCGCGTCGATCTCGCCGGAGGATGCGTTCGACAGCAACCACTGGTACAGGCCCTGCGTCGCCAGCTCGCGCGATTGTCGGCGGGCGCTCTTTTTCATGCGCGCTCCTCTTCGTCGTCTTCTTCGTCTTCGTCTTCCTCGTCTTCGTCGCCGAGCTGGTCGAGGGCCATCGTCAGGTTGGCCATCTCGACGGCGACGCGCGCGGCGTCGCGACCCTTTTCGGTCATGCGCGCGACGGCCTGCTCGTCGGTTTCGGTCGTCAGGACCGCGTTCGCGATCGGCAGGTTGAAATCGAGGCCGATGCGGGTGATGCCCGCGCCGCTCTCGTTCGATACGAGTTCGAAGTGGTAGGTCTCGCCGCGGATCACCGCGCCGAGCGCGATCAGTGCGTCGAACTGGCCGCTTTCCGCGAGCTTCTGCAGCGCGAGCGGGATTTCCAGCGCGCCGGGCACCGACACGAGCAGCACGTCTTCACCGGTGACGCCGAGGCGTTCCAGTTCCTCGACGCACGCGTCGGCGAGGCCGTTGCACACCGGCTCGTTGAAGCGCGATTGCACGATGCCGATACGCAGGCCGTCGCCTTCGAGATTCGGTTGGTATTGTCCGATTTCCATGATCTTGTCCGTGGTGTGGATGAGCGGTTATAGGGCGAAAGCGCCGTGGCGGGTTACGCGTTGGACGCCGGGCAGGACCTGGCTTCGCCGCCGGGCATCGGGATGAAGCCCGTGACTTCCAGGCCGTAGCCGGACATGCTGCCCAGCTTGCGCGGATTCGACAGCACCTGCATCTTGCCGACGCCGACATCGCGCAGGATCTGCGCGCCGATGCCGAACGTCTTGAAATCGACTGGCCGGCGCTTGAGCGCAGCAGCCTTTTCTTCCTCGTCGAACGCCTTGAAGACGTCGATCAGGTGTTCCTTCGTGTCGCCGCAGTTGAGCAGCACGATCACGCCGAGGTCGCGGGCCGCGATCTCGCGCATCGCGGCGTCGAGCGTCCACGAGTGCGTCGACACGCCCGTCTCGAGCAGGTCGAGCACCGACAGCGGCTCGTGCACGCGCACCGGCGTATCGACGTCGGGCGACGGCGCGCCGCGCACCAGCGCGATGTGCGGCGAGCCGCTCGGCTGGTCGCGGTACAGCACCGCGCGGAACGTGCCGTGCGCGGTCTGCATCGTGCGCTCGGCGATCCGCTCGATGATCGACTCGGTGCGGCTGCGGTACTGGATCAGGTCGGCGATCGTGCCGATCTTCAGGTTGTGTTCCGTCGCGAATTCGATCAGGTCCGGCAGGCGCGCCATCGTGCCGTCGTCCTTGATGATCTCGCAGATCACCGCGGCCGGCGTGAGGCCGGCGAGCGCGGTGAAGTCGCAGCCGGCCTCGGTGTGGCCCGCGCGCACGAGCACGCCGCCCGGCTGCGCCATGATCGGGAACACGTGGCCCGGCTGCACGATGTGCTCGGGGCGCACGTCGTGCGCGACCGCCGTGGCGATCGTGTGCGCGCGGTCGGCGGCCGAGATGCCGGTCGTCACGCCTTCGGCCGCTTCGATGCTGACCGTGAACGCGGTGCCGTACTGGGTGCCGTTGCGGTAGGTCATCAGCGGCAGGTGCAGCTGCTTGCAGCGTTCCTGGGTCAACGTCAGACAAACCAGGCCGCGGCCGTACCTGGCCATGAAGTTGATCGCTTCCGGCGTGACGAATTCGGCGGCGATCACGAGGTCGCCCTCGTTTTCGCGGTCTTCTTCGTCGACCAGGATCACCATCCGGCCGGCTTTCAGCTCGGCGATGATGTCGAGCGTGGAGGCGAGCGTCATAAGGGGGCGAGAAAGAGGAAAGTGCGTATTTTACGCCAGCCGGACGGCGTTTCGGCTGGCGCGCGCGGCGCGCGGCCGGCAAGCGCTCCGGAAAGCGTCGCGGCCGGCCCGCGCGGCCGGCCTGGCCTGGCCGCGCGTCAGGCCTGCTGGTCGCGCCCGCCGAGGTAGTCGAGCTTGCCGAGTTCGACGCCGCCGTGGCGCAGGATGTCGTACGCGGTCGTCACATGAAAGAAGAAGTTGGGCAGCACGAAGTGCAGCAGGTACGACTGGCCGGTGAACTCGATCGGGCCGACCCGCATCTTCAGCACGATCTGGCGCGACTCGCTGCCGTCGATCTGCGCGGCGTCGAAGCCTTTCAGGTAGTCGATCGTCTTCTGGATGCGCGCGTGCAGTTCGTCGAAGGTCTGCTCGACGTCCGGGTAGCTCGGGATCTCGGTGTCGGCGAGGCGCGCGGCGCAGCCCTTGGCCGTGTCGGTCGCGATGTAGACCTGGCGGACGAACGGCAGCATGTCCGGGTACAGGCGGGCGCCGATGAACACCGACGGATCGATCTGCTTCTCGGCCGCATGAGCCTGCGCCTTGCCGAGGATGTGCTGAAGACTGGTCAGGCCGCGGATCAGGACAGGCACCGAGGCCTGATACATCGAAATGGACATGGGTTGCTTCCTCGAAGGGGGACGATGCGCACGACGGCGCGTGCGGCAATGAAGCGGCAGCAGCGCCGCTGCAACATCATAGCGCGGCCCGCCGCGCGCGGCGCACGACGTCCGGTCCGGCCGCGCCGCCGGCGCCCGGCCGGGCGCGGCGGCCCCTCAGGCGTCGCGCCACATGCGCCGGTAGGCCGCCTCGATCCCGCGGGCGAAGCGCGCGCCGTCCATCAGCGGCGAGCGTGCGAGGCGTGCGCGCAGTTCGCCGCGCAGCGCGGCGAGCGCGGGCAGGTCGCGGGCGAGGGCGACGGCGGTGTCGACGAACGCGGCGTCGCTGTCGGCGGCGAGCGTGTCCAGGCCGAGGTTCGCGAGCTGCGACAGCCCGCCCCGGCCGACGGCGGTGCGCCCGACGCGCGTGACGACCGGCACGCCCATCCACAGCGCATCGAGCGTCGTCGTGTGGCCGTTGTAAGGGAACGTGTCGAGCGCGATGTCGATGCCGAGATAGGTCGCCAGATAGTCGGCGCGCGGCCGGTACGGCACGCAGTCGACGCGTTCCGGCTGGATGCCGTGCGCGCGCAGCCGCTCGATGAGCCGGGTCCGCCCCGCGCCCTGCGGCGCCATCACGACCAGCCGCGCGCCGGGCAGGCGCGCGAACAGGCCGGCCCACAGCCGCAGCGTGCGGTCGGTCAGCTTGCACGGATTGTTCAGGCAGCCGAACGTCACGTGGCCGGCGTCGCGCGCGGGCAGCGGCCCGACCGCCGGCGTGTCGGTCAGCGGGTCGTAGCACCAGAAGGTATCCGCGAGCCGGATCGAGCGCTCGCGATAGAACCCGTCGTGCCCGGGCGGATCGAGATGCGGGTCGGTCAGCCGGAAGTCGATCGACGCCAGGCCGCTGGTGCCCGGATAGGCGAGCCAGATCGCCTGGACCGGCGCGGGCCGGTGCGCGAACAGGCCCGGCCGGCCTTCGGCCATGTGCATCGTCAGGTCGACGAGGATGTCGATGCCGTCGTCGCGGATGCGCTGGGCGAGCGCGGCGTCGTCGAGCCCGTACACGTCGTGCCAGCGATCCGCGTAGCCGGCGAGCCGCGCGGTGAGCGCGTCCGGCCGCGCGACGCTCGCGTAGCAGACGATCTCGAACGCGCGGCGGTCGTGATGCGACAGCAGCGGCACGAGGAACAGCGCCTGGCAGTGCTCGCGGAAATCCGCGCCGACGTAGCCGATCCGCAGCCGGGCGTCCGGCGCGCGGCTGCGCTCGGGGGCCGTCGCGAGCGTGCCGTCGGGCGTCTCGTGCCGCATCGACCAGTTCAGTGCTTCGGCGAGCACGGCCTCCGGCTGCTCCGACTGGAAGCTCAGCGCGTAGACGAGGTTGCTGTGCGCGATCGCGTTGCCCGGATCGCACGCGAGCGCGTGCCGGTAGCTGTCGATCGCGGCGTCGAGCGCGCCGTCGTCCTTCAGCACGTTGCCGAGGTGGTTGTGCGTCGCCGAGTGCTCGGGGGCGCTGGCCAGTGCGGCGCGCAGGTGCGCGATCGCATCGTCGTGCAGGCCGAGCCGCCGCAACAGGTTCGCGGCGTTGTTGTGCGCCGCGACGAAGTCGGGTCGCGCGCGCAGCGCGGCGTCGAACGCGCCGGCCGCCGCCGCCGTGTCGCCGAGGCGCTCGCACACGGTGCCGAGATTGTTCAGCGCGTCCGCGTGATCGGGCCGCAGGGCGACCGCCAGCCGGTACTGGTCGGCGGCCTGCGCGTGCTGGCCGAGCCCCAGCAGCGCGTTGCCGAGGTTGTAGGCCGCGTCGGCGTCGTGCGGCGCGAGCGCCGCCGCGTGCGCGAGATGCGTGGCCGCCTCGGCGAACTCGCGCCGGTCGCACAGCGCCGCCCCGAGGTTGATCAGGCCGGCGGGCGCGTCAGGCGCGGAGCGCACGGCGTCGTGCAGCAGCGCGAGCGCGTCGTCGTGACGCGCGTGCGCGTCGAGCAGCGTGCCGAGGTTGGTCAGCGCGAGCGCGTGGGCCGGCTGCGCGGCGAGTGCCACGCGGTACGCGCGCTCGGCCGCGTCGGTCGCGCCGAGATGCTGGTGGCTGTTGCCGAGGTTGTTCGCGACGTCGGCGTTCGACGGGTCGAGCGCGAGCGCGTTGCCGTATGCGTCGATCGCGTCGGCATGGAAGCCGAGCGCCTGCAGGGCGTTGCCGAGCGCGGCGTGCGTGTCGGCGTTGATGGGGTCGATCGCGAGCGCGGTGCGCAGTGCGTCCGCCGCGCCGGCATGCTGGCCGAGCGTGTGCAGCACATGACCGCGCGCCACATGGTGGCGGGCGTCGCGCGGCGCGAGTTCGATCGCGCGGTCGAGCTGCGCGAGCGCGCCGGCGCTGTTGCCGCACTGCAGCTCGAGGATGCCGAGCCGCATCCGGAGTTCGTCGTTGCCGGGATCGTCGGCGAGCAGGGCTTCGTAGAGCGTGCGGGCGCCGGGCAGGTTGCCGGCGAGATGCAGCGTTCTGGCGTGGGCGAACGTCGTATCGGGAGTCATGTCCGGGTGGGCGTCGGGCAGGAGGGGGCGAGGCCGGGGCGCGTATCGAGCATGCGCGCGAAGGCGTGCGCGATCCGCTCGATGTGCGGGTTCTTGTGCGCGAGCGGCCCGTCGGCCGCTTCGCGATGGACGAGCATCGTCGCGTTCGCTTCGAAGACGACCACCCGGCCGTCGCCGGTCAGCGCGAAGTCGATGCCGCCGTAGTCGAGATCCAGCTGCCGGCCGATCGCGGCGAGCGCGCGCGACGCCGTTGCGCCGAGCGCCGCGTGCGGATCGTCGAGGAAGCGGCGCTCCTCGTCGAGCTTCCACGGCGTCGACGTCATGTCGGCCGAGAAGTAGTGGACGAGCCAGTGCGTCGAGATCGCGAGGTGGTACGGGTACGGCACGCGATCGACGAAGATCGCCCGGTATTTGCGAAAGCAGCCGTCGGCGCCCCGGGTGTCGCGGAAGGCGGTCGCGTAGGCGGGACCGTCGAGCCGTGCAAGCGCCGCGGCGAACGTGTCGGGCGTGGCGTGCAGCGTGACGCCGTCGCCGCCGTGCGCGCCGGCCGGCCGCAGCAGCAGCGGAAAGGTCACGCCGGCCAGTGCGAGGCGGCGCAGCAGTACGTCGAGCGGCCCACGCGCGTTCTCGATGCGCACGCACGGCGGCACCAGGACGTCCGGCAGCGCCGCGAGGCGCGCGGCGGTGCGGTCGCGATGCGTGTGCGCGATCGCGTCGGGCGGATTCAGCACGGGCACCGCGCTGCGGCCGGCGAAGCGGGCGAGACGGGCGGCGAGCGGCGCGGCGATGTCCGGATCGCCGACCGCGTTGAACACGAGATCGTGTGGCGGCAACTGCGCATCCTCGGCGTCGTCCGCATAGTCGATCGCGTACTTGATGCGGGTGATCGTGCGGAACGGCAGCAATGCGTCGAGCGGCACGTTGCCCGTGCCGCCGCCGACGCCGACGATCAGCAGTCGCCGCGCGTCGGCGTCGAGCGCCGGTTCGACGAACACGCGCTGCAGCCGGTATGCGCGTTCGCGATGCGCGTGCGCGTCGGCGTGGCGTCCGGCGGTGGCGTAGAGCGCGGCGAGGTTCTGGTGCGCGTTCGCGAGCGACGGATTCACGGCGAGCGTGTGCCGGTACCAGCGCACCGCGTCGTCGGTGCGGCCTTTCATCGCGTAGACGGTCGCGAGGTTGTACAGCGCGAGCGCCCGCGTGGCGGGCGGCGCGTCGGCGAGCGCATCGAACGCGGCGACCGCGAGCTGATGCGCGGCGAAGCCGTCGGCGTCGCCGGCGGCCTGCAGCGCATCGCGCATGCGCGCGTGCAGCGCGACGTCGAGCGGCGCCGCGTCGAGCGCGCGCGCCAGTTGCTCCGGCGCTGTCGACGTATCGGGAATGGACGGGGGCATCGGAGGGCTGGCCGGGGTGGCGGTGCGGCTTACGCGTGCGCGACGGCGAATTCGGTCAACGCTTCGCACAGCGTATCCACGGCGCCGGGCGTGACGGCGTTGTAGAGCGACGCGCGCAGCCCGCCGAGCGAACGGTGGCCGTCGAGCCCGATGATGCCGCGCTGCGCGGCCGCGGCGGCGAACGCACCGTCGAGCCTCGCATCGCCGAACGTGAACGCGGCGTTCATCCGCGAGCGCCACGGCTGCTCCGCATGCACGGCGACCGCGTCGCCCAGCGCGTCGAGCGTGTCGTACAAACGCAGCGCCTTGCGGTCGTTGATGCGCTGCATGGCCGCGAGCCCGCCGATCTCGTCGCGCAGCCAGCGCGTGACCAGCGTCAGCACGTAGATCGCGAACACCGGCGGCGTGTTGTAGTTCGAGCCGTGCGTGACGTGCGTGCGGAAATCGAGGATGCCGGGCAGGCTGTCCGGAACCCGCTCGAGCAGCGCACGGTCGATCAGCGCGACCGTGACGCCGGCCGGCCCGAGGTTCTTCTGCGCATGCGCGTAGATCATCGAGAAGCGGCTCGTATCGAGCGGCCGCGACAGGAAGTCGGACGACATGTCGACGACGAGCGGCACGTCGTGCGGCGCGGCCGCCGGCGTGTCGAACTGCAGCCCCTCGACGGTTTCGTTCGACACGTAGTGCAGGTAGGCCGCATCGGGCGCGAGCGCGAGCTGTTCGAGCGCGGGCAGCCGGCGAAAGCCGGTGTCGCGCCCGCACCATGCCACGCGTGCGGTGCCGACGCGTGCCGCCTCGGCGCTTGCGCGGCTGCTCCAGTAGCCGGAATTCACATACGCGGGCGGTGCGTGGCGGCGCGTCGCGAAGTTCATCGGGATCGTCGCGAACAGCAGGCTGCTGCCGCCCTGCAGGAAGATCAGCGCGTAGCGGTCCGACACGCCGAGCAAGGTGCGCAGGTTGCGCTCGGCCTCGTCGAGCAGCGCATGGAACCAGTCGGAGCGATGGCTCATGCCGAGGACCGACACGCCGGTTTCCGGCAGCGCGACGATTGCCTCGTGCGCCTGGCGCAGCACGACCTCGGGCAGTGCGCCCGGGCCGCCCGAGAAATTCAGGGCATTGGATGTCATCGATGTCGTCCCGCGGTCAGTCTGCTTCGGCGGCATCCAGCAGGGCTCGCGCCGCCGGTTCGAGCACGCGGATCCGCCACGCATCGCCGGCGGCTTCGGCCGAGGCGAGAAAGCCGGTCGTCCACAGGCCCGCGTAAAAGTACATCGCGCGGCGCGCGTCGCCGGACGGCGACCAGCAGTCGACCAGCGCATCTCCGTACGCACGGCCCGCGTCGCCGACATCGGCGGCCAGATAGGCGAGCGTCGTGCCGACCTGCAGCAGCGGGTCGCCGTAGCACACGAAATCGAGATCGATGAAGCCGCTCAGCGCGCCGTCGTCGACGATCACGTTGCGGGTCGTGAGGTCGTCGAGAAAACACACCGGTGTGCAGGCCGCGAAGTAGGGCTCGAGCGTTGCCCGCACGGCGCGCAGTCGCGCTCGCAACTGATTCAGCGGAGTCGCCTCGACGGCGACGGACGCGTCGGCCGGCGCGCCGAACAGGTCGGTCCAGCGTGCATGCGCGGCGTCGCGGCCGATCGGCGCCCAGCCGAAGCCGCGGCTCGCGGGCAGGCCGGCGACGCGACGCTGGCAGTCGGCGACACGCTCGGCGACCGCGGCCATCTGATCCGCGCGCATGGCCGGCAGTGCGAACTTCAGGTCGAAGCCGTCCAGCCAGTTCAGGATCACGAACGATCGGCCCGGCGCGGCCGTCCCGGCCGCCAGCACCTGCTGGACCGGCAGGCCGAGCGCACGCAGCGCGGCGAGGTTGGCTTCGGTGTGCGCGTATGCGGCGGGCTGCGAGCTGACGCGCAGCACCACCGTTCGACCGTCGGCGAGTTCGACGCGATGGATCGTGTTGCCGCTTTGCGTGAGCAGTTGCGGCACGAGGGCGGTCGGTTCGACGTGCAGTGCGCGCTGCACCAGTGCTGCGGCCGTGTCGGCCCCGTCGGTGCGCGTGCTTGACGTGGCGGCGTCGTGTGCCGTCGTCAGTGTTTGAATGGACATGCCCCGATTTCCCCGTTGGCTTTAAGTGTCGCACCCTCACGTCTAGGTGCGGAGGGGCACCGCTGCTTCGTTGCAGCGTATGGCGTCGGACTATAGGTGGCGCGGCTTTGAATCACCTTTCTGCCTGGATTACACGTATTACCGGCGATGACACGATGCGCGCCCGCGCGTTCGCGCAGGGACGCGGCGTGAAGGCGCACGCGCTCCGATGGCGGGCGGCGCGCGAACGGCGGTCGCGCCCGCCGGGCTTGGCGATGCAGTCCCGGCGCCGGCATGTGCGGCCGGGCCCGTGCGGGTCCGGCGCCGGGCGTGTGGGCTGGCCGGGCGTGTTACGTCGGTAATACGTCCGTATCGATTCGTTACGCAGCGCGCGGATAATTTCAAGATACTGCGGCCCTTTGATGGCCCGCGTCGTCGCAGCGAATGACGACGTGGGCCGCGTACTGGATCGAAAAGGGGACCCACATGAGCGCAACCACAGTCCGGCGCGCCGGCATGCACGACGGCCGGCGCGCGGCCGCGCTGCGCCGGCGTAACTACGCATGAGCGCGCCTGTCGACGATGTGCGCGCCGCCGCGCTCGCGAACGCGCAGGCGGCGCTCGCGCAGGCGCCCGGCGATGCGCAGGCATGGCATCGGCTCGGCATGGTGTGGGAGGAGGACCACGTGTTCGAGGCCGCCGTGGACTGCTATCGTCGCGCGACCGAGCTCGATCCGCATGCCGACGGCTCTTACAACAACCTCGGGAACTGCCTGAACGTGCTCGGCCGGCTCGCCGACGCGCAGGCCGCGTGGCGCACCGCGATCGAGCTGATGCCGCAAAGCGCGTCGTACTACCGCAATCTGGTCCAGTTCACGACGCTCGCCGCCGACGATCCCTGTTTCGTGTCGCTCGAGAAGCAGGTCGCGCAGTCGGCGACCTGGTCGGCCGATCGTCAGGCCGACCTGTATTTCGCCTACGGCCAGTCGCTCAAGGGTATCGGCGAGCCGGTGCGCGGATTCGAGTGCCTCGTGCGCGCGAACACGCTCTACCGGTCGCTGACCCGCTACGACGAAGCCGCGATGCTCGGCCTGCTCGAACAGGTGGCCGGTGCGTTTACCGCGGACCTGCTGCAGGCGAAACGCGGCCTGGGCGATCCGTCGGCGACGCCGGTGTTCGTGTTCGGCATGCCGCGTTCGGGCACGACGCTGGTCGAGCAGATTCTCGCGAGCCATCCGGACGTGTTCGGCGCCGGCGAAAGCGACGCGTTCGCGCAATGCCTGGTGCAGGCGATCGCGCCGGGCACAGGCGGGCTGGCGCTCGACGGGCTCGCCGCCGCCACGCCGGAATCGCTGTGCGCGCTCGGTGCGGCGTATCGGCAGCGCATGGCGCGCAAGGCGCAGGGCGGCACGTATGCGCGGATCGTCGACAAGTACCTGTACAACTTCATCAACGCCGGCTTCATTCATCTCGCGTTGCCGAACGCGCGCCTCATCCATGTGCGGCGCGATCCGGTCGACACCTGCCTGTCGGTCTTCGCGCGCTGTTTCCACGACGTGCCGTTCAGCTACGACCTCGGCGAACTCGGCCGCTTCTATCGGGCCTACGATGCGCTGGTCGCGCACTGGCACGCGACGCTGCCGCCCGGGGCGCTGCTGGAAGTCCGCTACGAGCATCTGGTCGAGGATTTCGATGCGCAGGTGCGGCGCATGCTCGCGCATTGCGGGCTGGACTGGAACGATCGGTGCGCGGTGTTTCACGAGACCCGGCGACAGGTGACGACGGCAAGCGCGGCCCAGGTGCGCCGGCCGCTCTATCGCGACGCGCTGCGCCCCTGGCGGCCCGACGCGGATATGCTGCGGCCGCTGCTCGACGGGCTGGGGCCGGTTCTGGCCGCCGATGCCGGCTACTGAGCGGGCGTGACGCGCCCCGCGTGGCGGCGCGTGCATGCGCCGCCACGCGGGGGCATTCGCCGTGGCGCCGCGACGGCGGCGCCCGGCCCGGTCAGAACGACTGCAGCCAGTCGATCATCCGCCGATACCGGTCCGCGATATTGGCAGGCGATTGCGATACGTGATCGTCGCCCCAGTAGCGGATCAGCCGGACTTCGCGCTCGAGCTGCGTCAGCGCCGCGAACATCCGTTCGCTCTGTTCGAGCGGCACGTAATCGGCGTCGCCGTGCATGAGCAGCAGCGGCGTCGTGATGTGCGCCGCATTCAGGATCGGGCTGATCGCGCGATAGGCGTCCGGGCAGTCCCACGGCGGTGCATCGATGTTCCAGCTGTTGTCGGCCACCATCTTGCCGACCAGCGCGAAACGCTCGGCGCGGGCGTCGTTGCCCGTTTCGTAGCGCACGCGCGCGTCGAGCGACGTGTAGAGCGCCGCCGCGTCGCTGATGCCGGCGCTGGACATCCCCGAGCGGAACATCGGCGTGCGGGCGAGCAGCATCATCGTTGCCCAGCCTCCCAGGCTCTGGCCGTACAGATGCAAGCGGTCGCGATCGACGTACCCGGCGTCGGCCGCGGCGTCGACGGCCGCGAGCACATCCTCGAGCATCCGGTCGGCCATCGTCGCCGGCGCTTCGTTCAGCACCTCCCGCATGTTGACGTCGATCACCGCGAAACCTTGCGCGGCGAACGGCTGGAAATTGAACGGCAACGGGCAGTCCGGTTCGTGGAACGAGTGCGGAAAGGGGGCGACCTTTTCGTACGGATACACCCAGACGACCGCCGGCAAAGGCGAACCCGCGAAATCCGGCGGCAGCAGCACGTCCACGAAGCGCTGCTGCCCGGGCTCCGAGCCGCGGCATGCGAGCCGGTGCGTCGTGCCGGTCGGGATGTCCGCCAGCCGACGATTCGTCTCGAACACCACCGTCGAATCGCGCGCGCCGGCGAGGCGGATCGTCAACCGGGTCGCGTCGCGGCCGTGCTCGATGAAGGCCGCATACGGGCGCCCCGTCTCCGCCGGCAGGCGTTCGCGGCGCGTGCCGCTGCCGTCCTGCGGCTCGTCGGTGTCGTTCGCATCGGGCGCGGCCGGCGGGGTGTCGGTCGTCGGCGGCCGCGTCAGCCCGGCCTGCGCACATTCTCCGGGCGACAGCGCGGACAGCACGCCGGCGGCCGGATCGAACGCCCACCAGTCGCGCGCGGGCTCGACGGGCTTGTCGCCGAACGATGCGCTGTCGAGCACGTCGGCCGTCGGCCGCGTGCCGGCGGCAGTGGCTTCCCATGCCTGACGCGCGTTCCCGAACAGGCGGCGGTGCAGGTGCGACATGACGGGCGTGGCATGCTCGGCCAGCAGCGGCAGCGCGACCCGGCCGTCGGCCAGCCACGTGAACGGCCCGTCTCGGTCGAGCGGGGACAGGTCGAGGCTGCGCGACGTGGTGATCGGCGTCGCCGATCCGTCGGCCGCATCGATCAGCACGGCGTGCACGGCCGTGTCGTCGGCCGACAGCGTGGCGGCCGCGATCCGTTTCCCGTCGGGCGACCACGACGGCGAGCCGCAGGCGCGGCCGGCCCGCGCGTCGCCGGCCAGCCGGCGCGTCGTGCCGCCGGCGAATTCGTGCAGGTAGAGTTCGGCCCGGTCGAGCCCGCCCAGGTACGCGCGGTCGAAGCGGGGCGCATCGGCCATCGGGCGGACGACGGCGAAGCAGAGCGATCCGCCGTCGGGCGACAACGTGCAGGTGCGACCGTAGTTGAACTGGAAGCTGTCGAGCGACAACAGATCGTCGACCGTGAAGCGGCGAGGGGACACGGGATACGAGGGGAGAGCGGTCACGCAAGCGCCTTGTCGGTTTGGTGGAGGCGAATAGACAGGTTGTGCCGGAGCCGAGTTCCGGCGCGGTCCGGCCGGGGGGCGTGGGCGGGGCCGGTCGTCGTACACGGTCGTCCGGATTGTCGTATCATGAAACACGAAATATGAAGCAACGGAGACCGACATGATTGAACTCGACAGCGCGGCATCGGCCGTGCTTGCCCGGCTGGCGTCGTTCGGCCAGGACAACGATGCGCGTACGGACGACCGCAGCCGCAAGATGCTCAACCTCGAGCCACCCACGGCCGAACTGCTGTACCTGCTCGTCACCGGCGCGCGGCGCCGGCGCGTGCTGGAGATCGGCACGTCGAACGGCTACAGCGCGATCTGGCTCGCCCATGCGCTGCGTGAGACGGACGGGCAGCCGCTCGTCACCGTCGAGTACGCGCCCGGCAAGGCCGAGCAGGCGAGGGCCAACCTGCGCGAAGCCTCGCTGCAGGACTGGGCGCAGGTGATCGAAGGCGACGCGACGCAGGTGTGCGCGGCCGTGACCGGCCCGTTCGACTGCGTGTTCTTCGATGCCGACCGCGTGAGCGCGCCGCAGCAGCTCGCGCATTTGCTGCCGAAGCTGACGGCCGACGCGCTGCTCGTCGCCGACAACGCGCTGTCGCATCCGGAGGAGATCGCCGGCTATCTCGCCGCGGTCGACGCGTCGCGGCAGTTCGACACGACGATCGTGCCGGTCGGCAAGGGGCTTCACATTGCACGTCGGCGGCGGGTCGCATGACGCGCGTTGCGTTGGAGCGTTCGACGTTTTCCCGCGATGCGTACGAGGCGATACGCGAGATGCTGCTCGACGAGGCCCGATTCGAGGCGGGCGAGAAAATTAGCGTCGAAGCGCTGTCGCGCGATCTCGGCATCAGCCGGTCCCCGGTCTGGGCCGCGATCTCGCGCCTCGAGGCCGAGGGGCTGCTGCAAGTCGTGCCGCGCCAGGGCGTGTTCGTGATCGCGTTCGACGAACGGCGGATCGTGGCGATCTTCGAGGCGCGGGAAGCGCTCGAGGGCATGGCGGCGCGGCTGGCCGCCATGCGTGTCACGCCGGCCGATCTCGCGGCGATGGACGACGCGCTCGCGCGGCAGGCGCAGGCCGTCGACGCGCATGACGGCGCCGCGTATCAGGCCTCCAATCTCGATTTCCACCATGCGCTGCTGGCCGCCGCATGCAATGCGACGATCGAGGCGTCGCTCCGGTCGCTGTACGCGCAGGTTCAGGCGATGTGCGCCGGCGGCCCCGGCCGCGCGGCAGGCTGGGAACGCTTGCAGGGCAACGTCGCCGAACACCGGCGCGTGTTCGACGCGCTCGCGGCGCGCGACGGGGAAGCGGCCGAGCGTGCGGCGCGCGAGCATGTGCGGCAATTGCTGGAGACGCTGCTGGCGCGCGTCGCGGAGCGGGCCGCCTGATCCGGCGGTGCGGCCGTTCCGCAATGGAACGACCGCACCGCCCGCCACCTGCGCGTGCCCACCTGCGCGTGCCCACCTGCGCGTGCCCACCTGCGCGTGCATTGGGCAAATCGAAAGGTCAGGACGATATAGTGTCCGCAGCGTGCCGCTTGCGATACCCGTCGGCGGATGCACATGCTGCTGAATTATTTCGGACCACTTACAATTCATGAAGCTTTCTCGCCGTACGTGGCTCGGCCACAGTCTTGCCGTTCCCCTGGGCCTGAGCCTGTCACCGCTTCTCTCGCTTCGTTCCGGTCTCGCCGCCGCTGCTTCCGCCCCCACCTCCGTTCCCGCACTCGCGATCGTCATGAATTCGGGCGAGGCGAGCGTGTCGGTCATCGACATGGCGACGCACCGGGTCGTGCGCACGCTGCCGACGCTGCGCGAGCCCAGCCACTGGGCACTGACCCCGGATCGCAGCAAGCTCTACATCGCCGACGCGAGCGGCAACGCGCTGTTCGTCGTCGACCCGCTCACCGGCACGGCGCTCGGTCACAAGACCATCGCCGATCCGTATCAGCTCGGTTTCAGTCCGGACCATCGCTACCTCGTCGTCAATGCGCTGCGCCTGAACTATGTCGACGTGTATCGGGCCGACGACCTCGCGCTCGTCAAGCGCTTCGAGGCCGGCGGGATGCCGAGCCACCTCGACTTCGCGCCGGACGCGCGTACCAGCTTCAGCTCGATGCAGGAGTCCGATACGCTGGTTGCGTTCGACCTCGGCAGCATGACGGTGCGCTGGACCGCCAGGGTGGGCGCCACGCCGGCGGGCGTGCTGTGGCACAACGGCAAGGTGCTCGTCTGCGTGATGGGTGCCGACCACGTGGCCGAGGTCGATCCGGCGGACGGCAAGGTGCTGCGCCGGATCAAGACCGGCGTCGGCCCGCACAACATCTTTCTCACGCCCGACGGCAAGACGCTGTACGTGAGCAACCGCATCGGCGGGTCGCTCGCCGCGCTCGATCCGGTCACCTACGCGCTGCGCCGCACCTATCCGTTCCACGGGGCCGGCCCCGACGACGTCAGCGTCGCGCCGGACGGCAAGCTGTGGGTTACGTTGCGCTTTCGCGAACAGGTCGCGGTGCTCGATCCGGTCAGCGGCAGCTACGAGACGATCGACGTGGGCCGCTCGCCGCACGGCATTTTCCTGACCACCGAATTGCGCCGGCCCGGCCTGATTACCGCGGAGACCCTGTAACGGATTCGCCATGCTGACTTTCATCGACAGGTTCTTCAACATGCTGGCCGGCGAGATCGACCAGTATCTCGTGCTGCCGCTGCTCTACCACTTCGGCTGGATGCAGTGGGAGGAGCTCTCGTTCGACTGGGCGCTCATCTGCGTGTACGGCTTCTTCGCGGTCGTCGCGACCTACGCGGTGTGCTGGCCGCTCGAGGCGTTCTTTCCGATCGAACGCTGGGACGACCGCAAGGCGGTGCTGACCGATGCGTTCTATACGATCCTGAACCGGGTCGGCGTGCTGCCGGTCGTCAGCTTCCTGCTGTTCTACCAGGTGCAGGTATGGGTCAACGGCTTCATCGTGAGCCTCGGCTACATCCCGCCGACGCTCGAAACGATCGTTCCGCCGCTGCTCGGGCACCCGGTCGTCACGTTCGTCTGCTACGCGCTCATTCTGGATTGCGCGGACTACTGGCGGCATCGGCTCTCGCATGCGTTCCGCAGCTGGTATGCGCTGCATGCGCTGCATCACGCGCAGCGGCAGATGAGCTTTTGGTCCGACGACCGCAACCACCTGCTCGACGACCTCGTCGCCGGGCTCTGGTTCGGCGTCGTCGGCCTGGCGATCGGCATCCCGCCGCTGCAGTTCCCGCTGCTGTTCCTGTTCATGCGCTTCATCGAGAGCCTGAGCCACGCGAACATCAAGCTCTCGTTCGGCTGGCTCGGCGACCGGCTGCTCGTGTCGCCGCGCTTTCACCGCCTGCATCACGGGCTGCGCGCGGCAGGCCGCAACTCGTGCAATTACGGCGCGGTTTTCCCGTTCTGGGACATGCTGTTCGGCACGGCGGACTTCTCGAACGAGTATCCGCCCACCGGCGACAAACGCGCACCGGAATCGATGGCGACGGGCGGCTACCTCGCACAGCAACTGGGCGGCCTGCAGTTCTTCGTCGAAGAATTCCGCGCCGCATCGCGCGGCTCGCGTCGCGGTTCGTAACGCGCCACGCCGGGAACCGGCCGCTCGGGCCAGCGGCCAGCGGCCGGCGCCGGGCGCCGATCGCGGGGCCGGTTCCCGTTTCCCGATTCGATAGTTATTTGAAATTGAAATTCCCGTATGATAGTTTTTAAGAAGCGCGTCGTACGACGGAGGTCGGGATGAATACCGTGACGGGCAGGAGCACATTGAGCGATCGCGCGACGTTCGCGATTCACGACGTGCTCGCCGGCAACCGGCGCGGAGCCCGCACGTTGCTGCTGTTCGCGGGCCCGGCGGTCATCGCGTCGATCGCGTACATGGATCCGGGCAATTTCGCGACCAATATCCAGGCGGGGGCGCAGTTCGGCTATTCGCTGCTGTGGGTGGTATCGATGGCCAACCTGGTCGCGATGCTGTTCCAGGCGCTGTCCGCGAAGCTCGGCATCGTGACGGGACGCAATCTCGCCGAGCTGTGCCGCGAGCAGTTTCCGCGCCCGGCGGTCTACCTGATGTGGGCGGTCAGCGAAGTGGCGGCGATGGCCACCGATCTCGCCGAGTTCCTCGGCGGCGCGATTGCGCTGGCGCTGCTGTTCAAGTTGCCGCTGACGATCGGCATGGGCGTCACCGCCATCGTGACCTACGCGATCCTGCTGTTCGAGCGCAACGGATTCCGGCCGATGGAAATCATCATCGGCGCGCTCGTCGGCGTGATCGGCCTGTGCTATCTCGCCGAGATGTTCATCGCGCCGGTGGCGTGGGGCCAGGTGGCGCTGCATTCGGTCGTGCCGTCGCTGCCCGGCGCGCAGGCGCTGACCGTCTCGGTCGGCATCGTCGGCGCCACGGTGATGCCGCATGCGATCTACCTGCATTCGGGGCTGACCCAGGGCCGGATCGTGGGACGCAACCTGCGCGAGCGCCGCCTGCTGCTGCGCTTTTCGAACCGGGAAGTCGTGTTCGCGCTGTCCCTGGCCGGCCTGGTGAACATGGCGATGGTGATCATGGCGAGTTCCGCGTTCCATGCGGGGCACAGCGACGTCGCCGAAATCGAGACCGCCTATCACACGCTGACGCCGTTGCTTGGCGCGGGCGCGGCGGTCATCTTCCTGATTTCCCTGATCAGCTCCGGCATCTCCAGCTCGGTCGTGGGCACCATGGCGGGCCAGATGATCATGCAGGGCTTCGTCGGTTTCCGGATTCCGGTCTGGTTGCGGCGGCTCGTCACGATGGTGCCGGCGTTTGTGGTCGTGGCGCTCGGGGTGAACGCCACGCAGGCGCTGGTGCTCAGCCAGGTCGTGCTGTCGTTCGCGCTGCCGGTCCCGATGGTGGCGCTGGTCCTGTTCACGCGCCGCCGGGACCTCATGGGCGAGTTCGTGAACAGCCGCGTCACCGATATCGCCGCGATCGGCGCGACCGCGATCATCCTCGTGCTGAATGCCATCCTGCTGCTGCAGACTTTCGGCGTCGCGATTCCGGGCATGGCGGCGTGAGCGGGGCGGGGGCCGGTGTCGGGATCTGATCGAACCGGGCGGATTCGAGGAGTCGGCGGCGCGGAGCGCCGTCGAAGGCCGGACGACCTCGTCGACGGATGGCCGGCAATGGACGCCGGCAGCCGTCTTTCCACATACCGGCGATCATGCCGACCTGAAGAGTGACCTGGTCGCCGGCCTGCCGGTGGCGCAGCATCGCGGCCTCGACCGCATGCGGAATCGGGAGGGGTGGGCATTCGCAGCCGTCCGCGTGGCCGTCGACCACGTGGACGGTCACGACAATCCCGTTCAGCGCGCGGCGTCGGCTGGCGTGAAGCGCGCCAGGATCCGCAGATCGTCGCCGATCCGCTCGAACCCGTGGAACGCGAGCCGCGTGCGTGCATCGAGGCTCGCCGGCGCGGCGAGGTCGAACATGCCGGCCGCGTCGGCGCCCAGCAGGCTCGGCGCGAGGTAGACGAGCAGTTCGTCGACGCACCGTTCGCGCAGCAGCGAACCGTTCAGCTTGTGGCCGGCCTCGACGTGCAGCTCGTTCACGCCGCGCGCGCCGAGTGCCGCCAGCATCGCGGGCAGGTCGACCTTGCCGTGCGCATTCGCGAGCGGCACGATTTCCGCGCCGCGCGCCCGCAGCACGTTCGCGCGCACTTCACCGGCGGCATCGAGCCGGCCGCAGAAGATCAGCAGCGGCGCGCCTTCGAGCAGCCGCGCGTCGAGCGGCAGGTCGAGGCGGCTGTCGATCAGCACGCGCTGCGGCTGGCGCGGCGTGTCGATGCCGCGCACGGTCAGCAGCGGGTTGTCCTCGCGCACGGTGCCGATGCCGGTCAGGATCGCGCATGCGCGCGCGCGCCACGCGTGCCCGTCGAGACGCGCGGCCTCGCCGGTGATCCACTGGCTCTCGCCGGACGGCAGCGCGGTGCGGCCGTCGAGCGACGCGGCGGTCTTCATCCGCACCCACGGGCGGCCGCGCGTCATTCGCGACACGAAGCCGATGTTCAGCTCGCCGGCTTCATGCGCGAGCAGCCCGCAGCGCACGTCGATGCCCGCGTCGCGCAGCATCCCGAGGCCGCGCCCCGACACCTGCGGGTTCGGGTCTTCCATCGCCGCGACGACCTTCGCGACGCGCGCGTCGATCAGCGCGTTGGCGCACGGCGGCGTGCGGCCGAAGTGGCTGCACGGCTCCAGCGTCACGTAGACGGTCGAGCCCGCGACGTCGTAGCCGCGCGCGCGCGCGTCCTTCAACGCCTGCACTTCCGCGTGGTCCTGGCCGGCCGGCTGCGTGAAGCCTTCGCCGATCACGTCGCCGTCCTTGACGATCACGCAGCCGACGCGCGGATTCGGCGCCGTCGTGTACATGCCGCGCGCCGCGAGCGCGAGCGCGCGCTGCATGTGGGCGAAATCGATGTCCGAGAACATGCGCGCAGGCCCGGGTCAGGCGGCGAGTGCCGCGAAGGCGCGGCGCGCGGCCGCGAGCGTCGCGTCGATCACCGCATCGTCGTGCGTGCTCGACACGAAGCCGGCTTCGTACGCGGACGGCGCGAAGTACACGCCCTCGTCGAGCATCAGGTGGAAGAAGCGGTTGAAGCGCCCGGTGTCGCTCTGCGTGACTTCGGCGAAGCTCGCCGGCACGCGCTCGGCGAAGTAGAGGCCGAACATCGCGCCGATCGAATCGGCCGCGAACGGCACGCCGGCGGCGCGCGCTTCGGCCGCGAGGCCGTCGGCGAGGCGCTTGGTCTGCGCGGTGAGCGCGTCGTAGAAGCCGGGCGCCTGGATCAGTTGCAGCGTCTTCAGGCCCGCGGCGACCGCGATCGGGTTGCCCGACAGCGTGCCGGCCTGATAGACGCCGCCGAGCGGCGCCAGATGGGCCATGATGTCGCGCCGTCCGCCGAACGCGGCGGCCGGCATCCCGCCGCCGATCACCTTGCCGAGGCAGGTGAGGTCGGCCGCGATCCCGTAGTACGCCTGCGCGCCGCCGAGCGCGACGCGGAAACCGCACATCACCTCGTCGAAGATCAGCACGGCGCCGTGCTTCGTGCACAGCGCGCGCAGTGCGTTCAGGAATTCGGGCGTGCCGCGCACGAGGTTCATGTTGCCGGCGACCGGCTCGACGATCACGGCGGCGATCTCGTCGCCGAACGCGCGGAACGCTTCCTCGAGCGCGGCGACGTTGTTGTATTCGAGGACGGTCGTGTGCTTCGCGATGTCCGCCGGGACGCCGGCCGACGTCGGGTTGCCGAAGGTCAGCAGGCCCGAGCCGGCCTTCACGAGCAGGCTGTCCGCGTGGCCGTGGTAGCAGCCCTCGAACTTGACGATGCGGCTGCGGCCCGTGAAGCCGCGCGCGAGACGCAGCGCGCTCATCGTGGCCTCGGTGCCGCTCGACACCATCCGCACCTGCTCGATCGACGGCACGAGCTTGCAGATCTCTTCGGCGATCTCGATCTCGGCTTCGGTCGGCGCACCGAACGAGAAGCCGTCGGCGAGCACGTTCTGCACGGCCGACAGGACTTCCGGATGGACGTGGCCGACGATCATCGGGCCCCACGAGCCGATGTAGTCGATGTACTGCTTGCCGTCGGCATCCCAGAAATACGGGCCTTGCGCGCGCGCGACGAAACGCGGCGTGCCGCCGACCGAACGGAATGCGCGCACCGGCGAGTTGACGCCGCCGGGAATGGTCTTCTGGGCGCGTTCGAAGAGGATCTGATTGTTGGACATGGACGAAACCTGCGAGAGAAGGGCGCGGGGGGCCTGTGCACGGGCCGCGGCGCCTGGGCGGAACGATCCGTCCGATTGTACCGGAGACGCGCGCGGCGGGCCCGCGGCCGGGTCTGCGGCCTTTCGGCGCGCGAGGGGCTGCGGGCCGAAAGGGGGAGTCGAGGCAATCAGGCCCCGTTATCGATCGGGCAGGGGCGGCGGCTTGCGCTTGCCGGTGAGCTCGGCCCAGCGCTTCTCGAGCGGGCCTTCGACCATCGGCTTGATTGCCGTGCCGGAGCTCTGCGCATCCCAGGTCTGCACCGAGTAGGGATGCACGCGAAGCGCGTCGCGCGTGATCACGACGTCCTGGTGCGCGTCGACCAGCCAGTCGTACACGAAGTCGATGCACAGCCGGTAGCCGCGTTTCGTCGACGGATCGGGTACCTCGTACGGTGCGCGCGTCACGTAGCCGGAGCCGAACACGCCCTTGGGCGCCTGCGCGACGCGGTGCAGGAACACGCGGTCGCCCGGCAGGATGCCGCGCGCGAAGCCGCAGCCCCACACGTCATGCACGGCCTCGCCGGCCTTCACGCGCGCGGCGACGTCGGGCAGTTCGGGCCAGGGCCATTTCTTTGGGCTCCAGATCAGCAGGAAAGCGGTCATCGGTGGGGCGTGCGTCGAATGGATCGGACAAAAGAGGCGTGGAGCCGCAAGCTTAATCGAATCCGCGTGCACGCTCCCGCGCGGCAAGCGCCGCGCCGGTCGGCGCTTGCCGGCCGTGCGCCGCGGCACGGCCGGGGGCATCCGAGAAAGTTGCGCGTACAATCATGGGCTGGACACGCGTCCAACGCGCGCGCCCCCCGTCTTTACCGCCACGCGCACCCCGATGCGCGCGGGCTTCATTCCGGATACCCATGTCTCACGTCGTCCGACGCCGGCCCGATGCCCGGCTGATCCTGTTGCTCGGTGCGCTCGCCGCCTGCGGGCCGATCGCCACCGACATGTACCTGCCGAGCCTGCCGTCGATCGCCGACGGCTTCTCCGTCAGCCCCGGCGCCGCGCAGCGCACGCTGACGAGCTTCATGGCCGGCTTCTCGATCGGCATGCTGCTGTACGGCCCGCTGTCCGACACATGGGGCCGCCGTCCCGTGCTGCTCGGCGGCATCGCACTGTTTACGCTCGCGAGCATCGGCTGCTTCGTGTCGAGCTCGATCGACATGCTGATCCTCGTGCGTTTCCTGCAGGCGCTCGGCGCCGGCGCGGCGTCCGTGTTGTCGCGTGCGATCGCGCGCGACGCGCACGAGCCGACCGACGCGGCGAAGGTGCTGTCGATGGTCGCGATCGTCACCGCGGTCGGGCCGCTGCTTGCGCCGCTGATCGGCGGGCAGATCCTGCGGTTCTCGGGCTGGCGCGGCGTGTTCGTCGTGCTGGCCATGTTCGGCGCGGTCTGCGCGGTCACCGCGTACCTGCGCGTGCCGGAAACCTGGCCGAAGGAGCGGCGCAAGAGCGCGGCCGTGCTCGCGTCGTTCGCGTCGTACGGGCGCATCCTGTCCGATCCCGTCGCATGGGGCCACATGCTGTGCGGCGGGATGGCGTTCGCGTCGATGTTCTCGTACATCACCGCGACCCCGTTCGTATACATCGAGTATTTCCACGTGTCGCCGCAGTACTACGGGCTGCTGTTCGGCCTGAACGTGGTCGGCATCATGATCGGCAACTTCACGAACACGCGGCTCGTCGGCCGCATCGGCTCGCTGCGCATCATCGCGGCCGCGTCGCTCGTGAGCTGCGTCGCATCCCTCGCGGTCGCGCTCGTCGCGCTGACGGGGTGGGGCGGGCTGTGGTCGATCGTCGTGTGCCTGTTCTTCGTCGTCGGCGTGGTCGGGATCCTGTCCGCGAACTGCACGACCGACCTCATGCATCGCTATCCACACAACGCGGGCGCGTCGGCGGCCGTGTTCGGCGCAATGCAGCTGGCGCTCGGCGCGATCGCGAGCGTCGCGATCGGCGCGCTCGCGGACGGCACGCCGTTCGCGATGGGCGTGACGATCGGCGTATCGGGCGTGTTGTGTTTCGCCGGACGCTATCTCGTGCTGCGCTGGCATGGCCGGCCGGTGAAAGCCGGGGCTTGAGCGGTGCGGCAGCGTTGGCAGGCGAGGGGACAGACGGGTGCACGAATGCAGCCGGGCGACTATTTGCTACTGGTCGCCTCGCGAATGGCCGGACGCGTCGAATAGCGGTTTCGCGGTGTGGAGGGGCCTGTGTCGGCATTGCGAGCCATGCACCGGCTTCCACACATCCGAATCACCTGGAACGGTCTGACGAGCGATTGTCGAGTCGATAGCTGCGCTTCGGGTTGATGACAAACCGCTTGACCTGGGCATCGAGTTCCTTGCTGTGGTACAGGTCCAGGCATTTCAAAAAATCAAACCTGACGCCTTTGATTTCGGATTCGACGATCGGATTGCGGTAGTCGCGTGCAAGAAAACGACTGACCAGCGATTTGCCCGCGTCGGGATTCCGTTCCAGATCGAAGGATGTCCAGTCCATCAGTGCGCTGGCGCTGCTTCCCGCGTCCATGGCGGCAGACGGTTCATTCCGATAAGCGGTCGCGACGCACTCGGCGAGCACCATGTCCTTGTAGTTCTGAGCGTAGGCTCGGCCGTCAGCTTGCGGCGTCGACGTTGTACCGGCTGCATGGCTCGCATGTGCCGCTAACGTCAGTGCCCAAAATATCACGCACGGTAGCAGCGGATTTTGTCTCAAGGCAGACTCCATTTTTCGCGTTCAATCGGGACGGCGGCATCACGCGGAGTGGAGGAGGTTACTGAGCCTGCGCGACTGCCGACAATTGGATTTGTTCGAAAATGAGTCCGCGTACGAACGTACGACATCACGCGGCGACATCGGCAAAACGATCGTCGACGATTGTCGGGGCGCTGTCGTTCGGATTGGTGCCGCTCATGTGAAACACCCCGAACGCCGGGCCTGAATCCAGCGTTCGGGGTGTCGTGAATCGACGGTGTTTCGCCGAAGCGTCAATCCCGCGCGACGTCCTTCGCCGCCGGCGATGCGCCGTGGCTCAGCCAGTCGAGCACGTCGGCCGTTTCGTCGTCGCTCGCGCGTGCCTTCGCCTGCGCGACGGCCTCGGGCAGCTCGCCGTTGGTCGACGCGCGGCGGATCGCGACGCCCACCGCGAGGATGTCGATCATCAGCAGATGCAGGATCCGCGAGATCATCGACAACTGCGATTCGCGCATCTCGATGTGGTCGGTCTCGAGCGCGACGGTCGCGCGCTTCGCGAGCGGCGTGTTGCTCGACGTGATCGCGATCACCTTCGCGCCGGCCTGCATCGCGACGTCGAGCACGCGCAGCAGCTCGGGCGCGCGTCCCGACTTCGACACCGCGACGATCACGTCGCCCTTGCCGAGCAGCGCGGCCGACGCGGCCTGCATGTACAGGTCGCCGTATGCGATCGTCGGGATCCCGAAGCGGAAGAACTTGTAATGCGCGTCCTGTGCGACGATGTTCGAATTGCCGAGCCCGTAGAACTCGATGCGCCGCGCACCGTTCAGGATCTCGATCGCGTTCTCGACATGCTCGAAGTTCAGGTGCTCGCGCAACTGCAGGATCGCCGACACCGTGTTGTCGAGCACCTTCGCGCCGAAGTCGGTGGCCGTATCGCCGAGATGCACCTGGCTGTGGCTCATCGGGATCGTGCCGGTGAGGCCGGTGGCGAGCTTCAGCTTGAAGTCGGACAGCCCCTGGCAGCCCAGCGAGCGGCAGAAACGGATCACCGTCGGCTGGCTCACGTCGGCCTTGCGGGCGATGTCGACGATCGGATCGTTGATGATCGAGCGCGGGTGGTTCAGCGCGAGATCGGCGACGCGGCGCTCGGCCGGTGTCAGCGCGTCGCGCATCTGGCGGATCCGTTCGAACACGGCCGACGACGCGCCGCCCGAGCGGTTCGACAATTGCTCCGCGAGAATCGCCGACACGCCGAGGAACGCCGGATACTCGGCGGTGATCAGGTAGGTCGGGATGTTCTCGAGATACTGCGTGAAGCGGCCCTTCGCCTCGAAGCGCGCACGGAACGACGAGCGCGTGAACAGCTCGCCGAGCTTCAGCGCGACGCCGCCGCCGATGTACACGCCGCCGAGCGCGCCGAGCGTCAGCGCGACGCTGCCCGCGAACGCGCCGAGAATCCCGCAGAAAACTTCGACCGTCTCGAGCGCGAGCGCGTCGCCCGCATGCGCGCGCTCGACGATCTCGACCGTATCGACGGTCGTGGCGACGCGCTTCTTGTCGCGCGCGGCGAGCGCGCGATAGATGATCTCCATGCCGGGGCCCGCGCACACGCGTTCGAACGACACGTGCGGAAACTTCTTGCGCGCGTACTGCAGCACCAGGTCCTCGCGCTCGTCCTGCGGCGCGAACGACGCGTGGCCGCCTTCGCTGCCGAGCGCGATCCAGCGGTCGTCGGCCGGAATCAGCCCCGACACGCCGAGCCCGGTGCCCGGCCCGAGCAGCCCGATCACGCTGTTCTGGCGGCGCGTGCCGCCGCCGATCTGCACGCGCTGCGCGTCGGTCAGGCCCGGCAGCGCCATCGCGAGCGCGGTGAAATCGTTGACGACGAGCAGCGTGTCGAAGCCGAGCGCGCGGCGCGTCGCCTCGATCGAGAAGCTCCAGTCGTGGTTGGTCATCGTGACCTGGTCGCCGTCGACCGGGTTGGCGATCGCGATCGCCGCGTGATTCACGCGGCTGATCTTCACGTCCTTCAGGTATTTGCGGATCGCGTCGGTGAGCGTCGGGTAGTCGGCGCCGGGATACACGCGGATCTGCGTGATGTCGCCCGGGCCGGTTTCCAGCGCGAAGCGCGCGTTGGTGCCGCCGACGTCCGCGAGCAGGCGGGGGCCGTCGGCATGCTGGCCCGCGACGGCCGCCTTACTTTGCGCACCAGTAGACATCGAGCTGGGTCCCCTTGTCGTTGGCCAGTTGGGAAATCGCGTTCTTCTGCAGCGATGCGGCCGCGGCGTCGAGCACCGCGCGCTTGCGTTCGCCCGCGATCAGCAGGAACAGCCGGTCGACGCGTTTGAGCGCATCGAGCGAGAAGCTCACGCGCGCATGCGGCGCGGCACCGGGATGCACGGCGACGAAACGTTCGTGCGTTGCGATCGCGTGGTCCCATTCGGGCGCATCGGCGAAGATCGACGCGGTGTGGCCGTCCTCGCCCATGCCGAGCACCGCGACGCTCGGCACGCGGTAGTCGGCGTTCGCGTTCAGCGCGGCGACGTGCGCGTCGAGCGCACTGCGCGTGTCGACGAGCGGCAGGAAGCGGGCGGGGGCCGCCGCGTGCTGCAGCAGCGTGTCGCGCACGAGGTGCGCGTTGCTGGCCGCGTCGTCCTCCGGCACCCAGCGGTCGTCGACCAGCGTCACGTCGATGCCGGCCCAGTCGAGCGCCGCATGCGACAGCGTTTGCAGGAACGGGCGCGGGCTGGTGCCGCCGGACACCGCGAGCGTCGGGCGCGCGGGGCCGGCGAGCGCGGCGCGCAGCGCATCGCCAACGGCGCGCGCGAGCGCGTCGCTTTGCGCTTCCTGGGTGTCGAAAGCGTGGATCTCGATCACATCTCCTCCGGACTGCTTTGTCTGTTCAAATCGTACGAATCGTGGGGCACGTTGCCGGACGCGGTGGCACGCACGGCAACGGTTTGCATCAGTTTTCTTCCTCGAGCCAGCAGGTGTCGTGCTGCGCGAGCATCGCGCTCGCCGCGGCCGGCCCCCACGTGCCCGCCGCGTACGGCTTCGGCGGCTTCAGCGTGCGTGCCCATTCGTTCAGGATAGGCTCAACCCAGCGCCATGCGGCTTCCTGTTCGTCGCGGCGCACGAACAGCGCGAGCCGCCCGTTGATCACGTCGAGCAGCAGGCGCTGGTACGCCTCCATCTGTCCTTCCTTGAAGAACTGGTCGAATGCGAGGTCGAGATGCACGCTCGCGAGGTTCATGCCTTCGCCCGGCTGCTTCGCGAGGCAGTACAGGCGGATCGTCTCGTTCGGCTGCAGCCGGATCACGAGGCGGTTCGAACCGGGCCGCAGCGCGGTCGGGCCGAGCGCCGAGTGCGGCACCGGGCGGAAATTGACGACGATCTCCGCGACGCGGTCTGCAAGACGTTTGCCGGTGCGCAGGAAGAACGGCACGCCGGCCCAGCGCCAGTTCTCGATCTCGACCTTCAGCGCGACGAAGGTTTCGGTCTGGCTGTCGGGCTTGACGCCCGGCTCGGTCGCGTAGGCCGGCACCTGCGCGCCCTTGATCACGCCCGCATGATACTGGCCGCGCACGGCCACCTTGCCGATGTCGCGCGGATCGACCGGCTTCAGCGCACGCAGCACGCGCAGTTTCTCGTCGCGCACCGAGTCGGAATCCATCGAGTGCGGCGGCTCCATTGCGACGATCGACAGCAGTTGCAGCAGGTGGTTCTGCACCATGTCGCGCAGCGCGCCCGTATTGTCGTAGAAATCGCCGCGCGCCTCGACGCCGAGTTCCTCGGCGATCGTGATCTGGATGCTCTCGACCCATTCGCGGCGCCACAGCGGCTCGAACAGCGCATTGCCGAAGCGCAGCGCGAGCAGGTTCTGCACCGGCTCCTTGCCGAGATAGTGGTCGATCCGGTAGATCTGGCCTTCCGCGAAGATCTCGCCGACCGCGTCGTTGATCGCATTCGACGAGCGCAGGTCGTAGCCGAGCGGCTTCTCGAGCACGATGCGCGAGCCCTCGTTCAGGCCCACCGACGCGAGCGCCTTGCAGATCGGCACGAACAGCGACGGGCCCGTCGCCAGGTAGAACACGCGGATGCCGGGCAGCGATGCGATCGCGTCGCGCAGCACCACGTAGTCTTCCGCGCGGCCGAGGTCGAGCTGCACGTAGTCGATGCGCTCGAGGAAGGACTGCCACGCGGTTTCGTCGAACGCCTTGCCGGCCGCCTTGCTCGCGTGCGGCTTCACATGCGTGTCCACCCATTCGAGATAGGCGGCGCGATCCGATTCGTGGCGTGCGACGGCGACGATCCGGCCGCTCTCCGCCAGCATGTTCGCGCGATGCGCTTCGAACAGTGCGGGCAGGATCTTGCGCATCGACAGATCGCCGGTGCCGCCGAAAAGTACGAAGGTAAAGCTGGAATCGGTATGCATGTGTCTCCGCCGGGTTGGGGTGCTGGGAAGCGATCCGTAGTGCGATAAAAATATTTTTGACACTGAATTGTAGTTTAACTACAATCCGCCGCAAGGGGTAGCACTTGGGTGAAGAAAAAAAGAAGTGCGGTCGATGAGCTGCGCGAGCTTCGCCTTGGGAGCGCCTTGTGCCGAATGTTATCGGACATTGATGGCGCGCATCGTCGGCGCGCCGTCGGCCCCGGGCTCGCGCCGCATCATCGCGGCGGGCCAGAAACACAAAGAGGAGACACGCCGTTGAATCTCGATTCACGCTTTCTGTAAGAGCCCGGCCGGTCATCGGCCCGTACGCTGCATGCGTCCCGCGGCTCGATTTCCCCGTCGTTATCAAGAAGCCGGTTCCCGGTCAGGGAACCTCACGAGTTGATTCAGTCTGGAGGAGATAAGTAATGAAAGTTCGCTCGATCATGGGTGCGCTCTGCGCGGCAGGTCTGATGGCTGGCGCCGTGGCGGCGCAGGCAGCCGAGAACGTAACGGTGCTGCACTGGTGGACCTCGGGCGGCGAGTCGAAGGCCGTCGGCGTGCTGAAGGACGACCTGCAGAAGCAGGGCTACGTGTGGAAGGACTTCGCGGTCGCGGGCGGCGCGGGCGCAGCGGCAATGACCGCGCTGAAGACCAAGGTGATCAGCGGCGACGCACCGTCGGCCGCGCAGATCAAGGGCCCGCTGATCCAGGACTGGGCCGACCAGGGCGTGCTCGTCAACGTCGATTCCGCTGCCGGCGACTGGAAGCAGAACCTGCCGCCGGAAATCGACAAGATCATCAAGTACAAGGGCCACACCGTCGCGGCGCCGTTCTCGGTGCACCGCGTGAACTGGCTGTACATCAACAAGGCCGCGCTCGACAAGGTCGGCGCGAAGGTGCCGACCACCTGGCCCGAATTCTTCGCGGTGGCCGACAAGCTGAAGGCCGCGGGCATCCAGCCGGTCGCGATGGGCGGCCAGCCGTGGCAGGACCTGACGCTGTGGGAAGACGTCGTGCTGTCGCAAGGCCCGGCGTTCTACCGGAAGGCGCTGGTCGACCTCGACCAGGCGACGCTGACGTCGCCGCAGATGCTGTCCGTGTTCGATACGGTGCGCAAGATCCAGGGTTACTTCGATACCGGCCGCAACGGCCGCGACTGGAACCTGGCGACCGCGATGGTGATCAACGGCAAGGCCGGCATGCAGTTCATGGGCGACTGGGCGAAGGGCGAGTTCGAGAACGCGGGCAAGAAGTCGGGCAAGGACTACATCTGCGCGCCGGTGCCGGGTACGGCGAACTCGTACACGTTCAACGTCGATTCGTTCGTGTTCTTCCAGCAGAAGGGCGAGAAGGCCGCGACGCCGGGCCAGCTCGCGCTCGCGAAGACGATCATGACGCCGGACTTCCAGGAGCAGTTCAGCCTGCTGAAGGGTTCGGTGCCGGTTCGCCTCGGCGTGAAGATGGACAAGTTCGACGATTGCGCGAAGAAGTCGTATGCCGACGAGCAGACCGCGATCAAGTCGGGCGGCTTCGTGCCGTCGCTCGCGCACGGGATGGCGCAGAGCGATGCGACCGCCGGCGCGATCACCGACGTCGTGACGAAGTTCATGAACTCGCAGCAGGATTCGAAGAGCGCGGTCGCCGCGCTCGCGAAGGCCGCGAAGGTCAAGTAACGCGCGACAGGCGCCCGGCCGGAAACGCGAACTCGGCCGGGCGTTTTTGCAAGTGCAGCAAACGGGCTCGCCCGCGGGCCCGTGCCGTACCTGGCGCCGGCCCGGCCTGCGTCGCCCTCGTTCCAGGAGTCGAATCAAGTGGCTGCCCCTCTTAGCGGAAACGGATCCGGCGCTGCCGCCGCACGGCGTACGTCGCCGATGTCGGCCTTCGCCGATCGCTGGATCCCGAAGCTCGTGCTTGCGCCGAGCGTCGCGATCGCCGTGGTGTTCATCTACGGCTTCATCCTGATTACCGGCTATCTGTCGCTGACCAATTCGCGACTGTTGCCGAACTACGAATTCGACGGCTTCGGCCGTTACACGGACCTGTTCCAGAACGACGTGTGGTGGACCTCCGCCGCGAACCTCGCGTGGTTCGGGATTCCGTTCATCGTGGTCTGCGTCGCGCTCGGGCTGTTCCTCGCGATCCTGCTCGACCAGCGGATCCGCAACGAAGGCGCGCTGCGCGCGATCTTCCTGTACCCGATGGCGCTGTCGTTCATCGTCACGGGCACCGCGTGGCAGTGGATCCTGAACCCGGGCCTCGGCCTCGAGAAGGTGATGCACGACTGGGGGTGGACGAGCTTCTCGTTCGGCTGGCTCGACGATCCGGACAAGGCGATCTTCTGCGTGGTGATCGCGGCCGTGTGGCAGTCGACCGGCTTCGTGATGGCGCTGTTCCTCGCCGGGCTGCGCGGCGTCGACGCCGAGATCTTCAAGGCCGCGCAGGTCGACGGCGCGACGCTGCCGACCATCTACCGCAAGATCGTGATCCCGAGCATGCGCCCGGTGTTCTTCTCGGTGCTGCTGATCCTCTGCCACATCACGATCAAGACCTTCGACCTCGTCGTCGCGCTGACGGCGGGCGGCCCCGGCACCTCGTCGTCGCTGCCGGCCATGTTCATGTACACGTTTTCGTTCAACCGCGGCCAGCTCGGGCTCGGCGCGGCGTCCTCGGTGATGATGCTCGCGACCGTCGTCGCGGTGCTGGTGCCGCTGATGTATATGGAATCGAGGAGCACCCGCAATGCAGCCTAAGATGACGATCAGCCGGGCAGTGATCTATGCGGCACTGATCCTGTTCGCGCTGTATTTCCTGTTCCCGATCTACGTGATGCTGTCGACGTCGTTCAAGGATCTCGACCAGCTGCGCACCGGCAACCTGCTGACGCCGCCCACCACCTGGACCATCGACCCGTGGGTGAAGGCGTGGAGCGGCGCGTGCACCGGCGTGCGCTGCGACGGCATGAAGCCGTTCTTCCTGAACTCGCTGGAGATGGTGATTCCGGCCGTGCTGATCTCGTCGCTGATCGGCGCGTTCAACGGCTACGTGCTCACGCACTGGCGCTTTCGCGGCGCGGACGCGCTGTTCACGATGATGCTGGTCGGCTGCTTCATCCCGTTCCAGGTGATCCTGCTGCCGATGGCGCGCCTGCAGGGGATGCTCGGCCTCGCCAACACGATTCCGGGCCTCGTGTTCGTGCACGTCGTGTACGGGATCGCGTTCACGACGATGTTCTTCCGCAACTTCTACGTGAGCGTGCCGGCCGAACTCGTGAAGGCCGCGCGCATCGACGGCGCGGGCTTCTTCACGATCTTCACGAAGATCCTGCTGCCGGTGTCGCTGCCGATCTTCATGGTGTGCCTGATCTGGCAGTTCACGCAGATCTGGAACGACTTCCTGTTCGGGATCGTGTTCTCCGGCGTCGATTCGATGCCGATCACGGTTGCGCTGAACAACCTCGTCAACACGTCGACGGGCGTGAAGGAGTACAACGTCGACATGGCCGGCGCGATCATCGCCGCGCTGCCGACGCTGCTCGTCTACATCGTCGCCGGCCGCTACTTCGTGCGCGGGCTGACGGCGGGCGCGGTGAAGGGGTAAGCGCGGTTTCATCCGATACGACGAACCGGCCGCGCATCGCGCGCGGCGCATCGAAACGAACCCGACGCGGCGCAGCAGCGCCGCGCGAGACGAGACAGAGGATTCACAGCATGGCAAGCCTTTCCATCCGTGACGTGTACAAGACCTACCCGAACGGGGTGCCGGTCCTGAAGGGTGTCGACATCGAGATCGAGGACGGACAGTTCCTGATCCTGGTCGGCGGGTCGGGCTGCGGGAAATCGACGCTGCTCAACATGATCGCCGGGCTCGAAACGGTCACGAGCGGCGAGATCTGCATCGACGGCAAGGTCGTCAACGACCTGTCGCCGAAGGATCGCGACATCGCGATGGTGTTCCAGTCGTATGCGCTGTATCCGTCGATGACGGTGCGCGAGAACATCTCGTTCGGCCTGAACATCCGCAAGGTGCCGAAGAGCGAGCAGCAGCAGATCGTCGACCGCGTGTCGCAGATGCTGCAGATCCAGCACCTGCTCGACCGCAAGCCGGGCCAGCTGTCCGGCGGCCAGCGCCAGCGGGTCGCGATGGGCCGCGCGCTCGCGCGCGATCCGTCGCTGTTCCTGTTCGACGAGCCGCTGTCGAACCTCGACGCGAAGCTGCGTATCGAGATGCGCGCGGAAATCAAGCTGCTGCATCAGCGTCTCGGCACGACGATCGTCTACGTGACGCACGACCAGATCGAGGCGATGACGCTCGGCGACCGGATCGCGGTGATGAAGGACGGCGTGGTCCAGCAGTTCGGCGCGCCGCAGGAGATCTACGATTCGCCGTCGAACCTGTTCGTCGCGGGCTTCATCGGCGCGCCGCCGATGAACTTCATCAACGGCAAGCTGGTCGAGCAGGGCAGCGGGATCGCGCTCGAGATCGACACGGGCCTCGCGCGCAGCGCGCTGAAGCTGCCGTTCGACGTGAAGCGGATGAACGGCCACGTCGGCCGCGAGGTGATCCTCGGCCTGCGCCCGGAGCGCATCACCGACGCGCGCAACGCGCATCATGGCGAGACGTCGAACCTGCAGCCGGTCGACGTGCGCGTCGACGTGACCGAGCCGACCGGGCCGGACACGCACGTGTTCGCCCAGGTGAACGGCAAGCGGATCGTGAGCCGCGTGCATCCGGCCGCGAACCCGCAGCCGGGGCAGACGCAGTCGCTGCTGTTCGACGTGTCGAAGGCCGTGCTGTTCGATCCGGCGTCGGAAGAGCGGATCGCGTGACGTCGCACGTCGCGCCGAGAACGCAAAGGGCCGTCATATTTCTGACGGCCCTTTGCGTTTTCGGCGGGCGATGCCGGTACTCACCGCCGATACGCGCAACTTCCGGGCGTCGGCGAACGCGCTCCGAATCTTCAAAAGTGCGAAAAAACATCTCGTTTCCCACCTTGTACCTTCCACCGGCGTGATGAGAGAGTTTCGCGAGCTCCTCGGTCACTGGGCAAAAAATAGCGTCACGAGTTGATGAAACGACGTCAATCGACCTGACGAAAGCGACGGTTGGATTTCAGTTCCCTACGAACCTCGGGGGCAAATATAACGGAGCCTAGAACGGAGAGCATGAGTAAGCTCAGGTAGACCGAGACAGCGGTTAGAATCGGTACGAACAGCATTCTATGTCCTGCTGAGAACAGGTTGAGTGAAAAGAAGATGGGGAACAGCACAAGGAATGGAACAAACATGGACGCAACGAAGCATTGCCGGTAGCGTTTCTTTGTGTGATCTTTCGAGGTTAGTTTTGCGCTATCGATAACGGAGTGAATTTCATTTTCGGAAGTGGATTTCAGCTCTGGAACAATCAGTCGAAGGATGAATAGGAATGGGATTGTTTTCATCGCCATTTTCGGGTGTAAGTGAATATTCTCGGGAGTGTCGAGCGGAACGAGGTCGAATGGTTGTGACCTTGAGAAATGGCTGAAATATGAAATTTTGAAATCCTTCGAGGAGGCATCGCTTCTTGCAAGAATTTCGTTTGCATCTCTCCAGGAGAAATTCGCGGTCGAAGCTGCACCCCTCATAAGGAGGGGCTTCTTTTCTTGATATTGACTCTCGAATATTAAGGGGTCAACGGAAAACTGAATGCTCACGAAGTTTCCTTCCGGGTATTTTAGTGTCGTGAAGCGTCTGCCATTTTAATGGTAGTTGCAGCCCGAGTAGTCCGTGCCAGCTGGTTCACGTCCGAATGTACCGCCGCTTGCAGAGAAACCTGCACTCGCAGCCACTCCCATTCCAAAACCGATCGCGCCGCCGACCATGCCGCCTACGGGGCCGCCGATCACGCCGCCGATGCCAAATCCTGCGACAGCACCTGCCCAGCCGGTTGCCGCACTCATGGCGATATCACCTGCCCAAGTGGCGCCAGAAACGAGATCCAGTTCCCTGATGCTCAATGCCCTCATCCGATATTTCTCCTTCAAATTTATTCGGATAACTAACCGATAAACGTTTATTACTAACTGCTTTCGCAGTGTTGCGTAATCGACGGATGTTTGCAACCGGTTTATTTTGAGATTTCCGCCTGGAGTCGTCGCATTGCATTTGATCTGTGAGCGGCGACATCGTGAGGGCTGTTGATATGTTCGAAGGAGCGAAACGGCATAATGTTCTCGACACCGCATTGGGGATTCGCCTTGAGCGAAGTTAAGCGGTGGACTGCCGAGGTGGGGCGCCGCGGTGGATCGAGCCGCTCAGTGCGGCAGCCGCACGTCGAACTTGAACGTCGCGAGCCGCGCGACGAGGATGAAGCCGGTCGCGAGCAGCACGCTGTACACGGAATCGAACTGCAGCCACACGAGCAGCAGGTAGAACCAGCAGCCGGCGAACGCGCAGGTCGCGTACGGCCGCGAATCGCGCAGGATCAGCGGGATGTCGTTGCACAGCACGTCGCGGATGATCCCGCCGACCACACCGGTGATCACGCCCATCATCACCGCGATGAAGCGCGGCATCTCGGCGTCGAGCGCGATCGCCGTGCCCGAAATGCTGAAGATCCCGAGCCCGATTGCATCGGCGACGAGCAGCAGCCGCTCGGCCGACAGCCGCGACAGCATGCGGAGCACGAACGGCGCGAACAGCGCGAGCACGAAGATCGCGATCACGTAGTCGTCGTGGACGACCCAGTAGAACGGCCGGCGCTCCAACAGGATGTCGCGCAGCGTGCCGCCGCCGAACGCGGTGGCGAGCGCCACGACGAACGTGCCGACCGAATCGAGACGGTTCTTGCGCGCCTCGATGAAACCCGAGATCGCAAAGGCCAGCGTGGCGATCGCCTCCAGTATCGCGATCGCGAGCGTCAGCCTAGGATGCGGCACGCGGCCCCCGGTCGGCGGGCGTCGCGAACGGCTGCAGCAGCACCAGCACCGCGCCCGCGCCGCCGTCGTTGCCGCGCGCCTCGCAGAACGCGATCACTTCTTCCTTCTGTACGAGCCACGCGCGCACCTTGCCTTTCAGCACGGGCTCCTTGCCGATCGAGCCGAGCCCCTTGCCGTGGATCACGCGCAGGCAGCGCAGCCCTTTCTTGCCGGCTTCGCGGATGAACTCGGCGAGCGCGTCGCGCGCCTCGTCGCGTCGCATCCCGTGCAGGTCGATCTGCGCCTGCACGATCCACGCGCCGCTGCGCAGCTTGCGCACGACGTCGCGGCTGATGCCGGGGCGGTGGTAGTACAGCGAGTCGTCGCTGTCGAGCAGCGTCTCGGGATCGAATTCGTCGGACAGCGTCGCGTTCAGCACGGCTTCCTCGTCGCGCTGCGTCTGTTTCGGCACCGGGTCGGGCGGCGTGCGGCCGGCCGCCGCGCGCGGCGGTGCATTGAGCGGCTGGATCGTGCCGATCTCGTTGCGGAACAGGTTCGCGTCGGCCTCGGCCTTGCGCTCGGCCTTCGCGGTTTCGACGCGCGTGCGTTCGCGGCGCTCGGCTTCGCCTTTCAGGTTCGCGCGCAGCGCGCCGAGGCCGGCGAGGCCCTGGCCGCGCAGCGCGGCCGGATCGGGCGCGGGCGGCGGGGCGGCCGGCGCGGGGTTCGCGGGACGGGCGGCGATCTGTCGCTTCGCGGGATCGCTCGGATGGGGCTGGTTCTTCGCCATGATTCGGTACGCAGGACAGGCGCGTTCGGGCGCGCGGGCAAAAAAAAGCCGCTGCACGGCGGCAGCGGCTTTCCGGTCGAGCTCGCTTCGCGGCAGCGGACGCCATTGTAGCGCCCGGCGCGAGCGGTTTCGCGGCTTACTTCTTGTCGTGCAGGCTTTCGAGGTAGCGCTGCGCGTCGAGCGCGGCCATGCAGCCCGTGCCGGCGCTCGTGATCGCCTGGCGGTACACGTTGTCCTGCACGTCGCCCGCGGCGAACACGCCCGCGACGCTCGTCGACGTCGCGTTGCCGTGCAGGCCGCTCTTCGTCAGGATGTAGCCGTCCTTCATTTCGAGCTGACCCTGGAACAGGTCGGTGTTCGGCTTGTGGCCGATCGCGACGAACACGCCCTGTACGGCGAGGTCTTCCGTCGCGCCGGTCTTCACGTTCTTGATGCGCAGGCCCGTGACGCCCGAATCCTCGCCCGTCACCTCGTCGAGCACGTGATCCCACTTGATCACGACGGCGCCTTCCTTTTCCTTCTCCAGCAGGCGGTCGATCAGGATCGGCTCCGCGCGGAACTTGTCGCGGCGGTGGATCACCGTGACCTTCTTCGCGATGCCCGTCAGGTAGAGCGCTTCCTCGACGGCCGTGTTGCCGCCGCCGATCACCGCGACTTCCTGGCCGCGATAGAAGAAGCCGTCGCAGGTCGCGCAGGCCGACACGCCCTTGCCCATGAACGCTTCCTCGGACGGCAGGCCGAGATACTGCGCGGACGCGCCCGTCGCGATGATCAGCGAGTCGCACGTGTATTCGCCCGAGTCGCCGATCAGGCGGATCGGCTGCTCGTGCAGCTTCGCGGTATGGATGTGATCGAAGACGATTTCGGTGTTGAAGCGCTCGGCGTGCTCGAGGAAGCGCGCCATCAGCTCCGGACCCTGCACGCCTTTCGCGTCGGCCGGCCAGTTTTCGACGTCGGTCGTGGTCATCAGCTGGCCGCCCTGTGCGATGCCGGTGATCAGAACCGGGGACAGGTTGGCACGTGCCGCGTAGACGGCAGCCGTGTAGCCGGCGGGGCCGGAACCGAGAATCAGGACTTTGGCGTGTTTGGGCGTGGACATGTGCGAATCCGTAAAAGGCGGCCGTGGCGGGCAGGGTAGGGCTCGCCGTACGATCCGGGTTGACCGGGATGCCGTCATAGATGGGTATCAGACGCGCATTATAAAGGCCCCATTGCTGCATTGCCGAACGAGAGTTTCAATCGCGGCGATAGTGTCGCGCGGCGCCGGTTCGGGGCGGCGGGGCGACGCCGCCCGGCACCCGGCCGGACCGGCGCGAAACGGCCGGTCCGGCGCGGGTTCGAGGCGGCGGCCGTATCCCGGCCCCGTCATGTAACCGTCATTTACACTTGGGGCCCCGGTGCAGCGTTTACAATAAGCGCGATCGAACGACAGGCGGGCGCACGGCCCGTCCTCTTTATACGGATTCATGGCAAAAGCTCCTTATTCCGCCCAGGCACAGGCGTTGCCGCACCGGATGTCGAAGCTCCTCACGGAGATCCGCTGGATTCTCCAGGTCGCGCTCTGCGCATTTCTGGTGATGGCCCTGCTGAGCTACAGCCGGCGCGATCCGAGCTGGACGCACGCCGCCCAGGTGGACCACATTTCGAACTGGGCCGGCCGCGTCGGCGCCTGGACGGCCGACATCATCCTGCTGCTGTTCGGGTTGTCGGCGTACTGGCTGATCGTGCCGCTCGCGCGGCGCATCGCGGTCAACTACCGCCGCATCACGCGCCACGAAGCGGTCGCGGACGAACCCGAGCGGCCGATCGGCTGGCTCACCGAGATTTTCTCGTTCGTGCTCGTCGTGCTGGCGTGCGACGGCATCGAGGCGCTGCGCATGTGGTCGCTGAAGGTGCAGTTGCCGCGGGCGCCGGGCGGCGTCGTCGGCGAGGCCGTTGCCGCCGCGATGTCGCATGCGTTCGGTTTCACGGGCGGCACGCTGCTGCTGCTGATCGCGCTCGCGATCGGCCTGTCGCTGTATTTCCGCTTCTCGTGGCTGTCGGTCGCCGAGCGCGTCGGCGGCGCGATCCTGTCCGCCGTCAACGTCGCGAAGCTGCGCCGCGAGGCCGAGCGCGACCGCAAGCTCGGCGAGGCCGCGGCCGTGCGCCGCGAAGGCAAGGTCGAGGAGGAGCGCGTGCGCATCGAGGATCACGAGCCCGTGACGATCGTGCCGCCGGTCGTCACGCCGGCGAAGTCCGAGCGCGTCGAGCGCGAGCGCCAGGTCCCGCTGTTCACCGACCTGCCGGGCGACTCGACGCTGCCGCCGGTGTCGCTGCTCGATCCCGCGCCGAAGGCGCAGGAGGCGATTTCCGCCGACACGCTCGAATTCACGTCGCGCCTGATCGAGAAGAAGCTGAAGGACTTCGGCGTCGAGGCGAGCGTCGTCGCCGCGTATCCGGGCCCGGTCGTCACGCGTTACGAGATCGAGCCGGCCACCGGCGTGAAGGGCAGCCAGATCGTCAATCTCGCGAAGGATCTGGCGCGCTCGCTGTCGCTCGTGTCGATCCGCGTCGTCGAGACGATCCCCGGCAAGAACTACATGGCGCTCGAGCTGCCGAACCAGCGCCGCCAGACGGTGCACCTGTCCGAGATCATCGGTTCCGAGGTGTACGCGGCCGCTTCGTCGGCGCTGACGCTGAGCCTCGGCAAGGACATCGGCGGCAAGCCCGTGTGCGCGGATCTCGCCAAGATGCCGCACCTGCTGGTTGCCGGCACGACCGGTTCGGGCAAGTCGGTCGGGATCAACGCGATGATCCTGTCGCTGCTGTACAAGGCGACCGCCGAGCAGGTGCGCCTGATCCTGATCGATCCCAAGATGCTCGAGATGAGCGTCTACGAAGGCATTCCGCACCTGCTGTGCCCGGTCGTCACCGACATGCGCCAGGCCGGCCACGCGCTGAACTGGACGGTCGCGGAGATGGAGCGCCGCTACAAGCTGATGAGCAAGCTCGGCGTGCGCAACCTCGCGGGCTACAACAACAAGATCGACGAGGCGGCGAAGCGCGAGGAGAAGATTCCGAACCCGTTCAGCCTGACGCCGGAAGATCCCGAGCCGCTCGGCCGCCTGCCGAACATCGTGGTCGTGATCGACGAGCTGGCCGACCTGATGATGGTCGTCGGCAAGAAGGTCGAGGAGTTGATCGCGCGGATCGCGCAGAAGGCGCGCGCGGCCGGCATCCACCTGATCCTCGCGACGCAGCGTCCGTCCGTCGACGTGATCACCGGCCTGATCAAGGCGAACGTGCCTACCCGGATCGCGTTCCAGGTGTCGTCGAAGATCGACTCGCGCACGATTCTCGACCAGATGGGCGCCGAATCGCTGCTCGGGATGGGCGACATGCTGTACCTGGCGCCCGGCACCGGGCTGCCCGTGCGCGTGCACGGCGCGTACGTCGCCGACGACGAAGTGCACCGCGTCGTCGACAAGCTCAAGGAGCACGGCGAGCCGAACTACGTCGAGGGCCTGCTCGAAGGCGGCACCGCCGACGGCGACGAGGGCTCGGCCGGTGCGGGAACCGGCGAAGGCGGCGACGAGTCTGATCCGCTGTACGACCAGGCGGTCGAGATCGTCATCAAGAACCGCCGCGCGTCGATCTCGCTCGTGCAGCGCCATTTGCGGATCGGCTACAACCGCGCGGCGCGGCTGCTCGAGCAGATGGAGCAATCGGGGCTCGTGTCGGCGATGTCGTCGAGCGGCAACCGCGAAATTCTTGTGCCGGCGCGCGACGCGGAATGAGTCCGCGGCGTTCGCCGCGCCGGCCACCCAGGGAGAAAACCGCAATATGCAGCAACATTCGTTCGCACTGTCTCTTCGTTCGACGCGGCGCTGGCTCGGCGCGGCGCTTGCCGGCGCATCGCTGATGCTCGCGGCGACGCACGCGTTCGCGGGCGGCACCGAGCAACTGAAGGCCTTCGTGTCGCAGGTGCGTTCGGCGAAGGGCGACTTCACGCAGCAGATCGTCAAGGCGCCGGCGAAGGGCGCGAGCGCCGTGCAGGCGATGCCGAAGCCCTCCGACAACTCGAGCGGCACGTTCGTGTTCTCGCGTCCGGGCAAGTTCATCTGGACGTACCAGAAGCCGTACCAGCAGGTGCTGCAGGCCGACGGCGACAAGCTCTACGTGTACGACCGCGACCTGAACCAGGTCACCGAGCGCAAGCTGAACGGCGCACTGGGCGCGAGCCCTGCCGCGATCCTGTTCGGCAGCAACGATCTCGACAAGAACTACACGCTGCGCGACGCCGGCGAGAAGGGTGGCATCGAGTGGCTCGAGATGTTGCCGAAGGCGCAGGACACGCAGTTCCAGCGGATCGGCATCGGCTTCCGGAACGGCACGCTCGCCGCGATGGAGCTGCACGACGTGTTCGGCAACGTCACGCTGCTGACGTTCACGAACATCCAGACGAATCCGCCGCTGAAGGGCGATACCTTCAAGTTCGTCGTGCCGAAGGGTGCGGACGTGATCACCGGCTGACCGGCGCCGCGCGCCGTTCTTCCGCAACGGGCCTGCCGGCGACGGCAGGCCCGTGTTGTTTTGGGGCGCGGGCACCAGGCGCGGGCACCGGGCGCCGGCTCCGTGGCCGCCATGCGCGGCGGCGCTGTCGCCCGGCTGTCATAATGTCGGGTCAGGCGGCCGCGTTCGGCCGCTACCGTTTGATGTGGAGCGAGGGTTCATGTCCGACCTGTTTCAAGTCGAGCCGCGCCGGCCGCTCGCCGAGGCGCTGCGGCCGAAGACGCTCGCCGAGGTGATCGGCCAGACGCATTTGCTGGGCGAAGGCAAGCCGCTGCGGCTTGCGTTCGAATCGGGCAAGCCGCATTCGATGATCCTGTGGGGGCCGCCCGGCGTCGGCAAGACGACGCTCGCGCGGCTCACCGCGCTTGCGTTCGACTGCGAGTTCATCGCGCTGTCGGCGGTGCTCGGCGGGGTGAAGGACATCCGCGAGTCGATGGAGCAGGCGAAGGAGACGCTGAACCGCACCGGCCGCCACACGATCCTGTTCGTCGACGAGATCCACCGCTTCAACAAGGGGCAGCAGGATGCGTTGCTGCCGTTCGTCGAGTCCGGGCTCGTCACCTTCATCGGTGCGACCACCGAGAACCCGAGCTTCGAGGTCAACTCGGCGTTGCTGTCGCGTGCGCAGGTCTACGTGCTGAAGTCGCTGGACGACGACGAGATGCGCCAGTTGCTGAAGCGCGCGCAGGCAATCGCGCTCGACGGCCTGGCGTTCGACGACAAGGCGGTCGATACGCTGGTCGGCTACGCGGACGGCGACGCACGGCGCTTCCTGAACCTGCTCGAACAGGCGCAGACGGCGGCGGCGTCTGCCGGCGTCGCGACGATCGATGCGGAATTCGTCAGCAGCGCGATGACGCTCAACGCGCGGCGCTTCGACAAGGGCGGCGACAACTTCTACGACCAGATTTCAGCGCTGCACAAGTCGGTGCGCGGCTCGAGCCCGGACGGCGCGCTGTACTGGTTCTGCCGGATGATCGACGGCGGCGCGGATCCGAAGTATCTCGCGCGGCGGATCGTGCGGATGGCGTGGGAGGACATCGGCCTTGCCGATTCGCGCGCGCTGCAGGTGGCGAACGACGCGGCCGAAACCTACGAGCGGCTCGGCTCGCCGGAAGGCGAGCTCGCGCTCGGGCAGGCGGTGATCTATCTCGCGTGCGCGGCCAAGAGCAACGCAGGCTACAACGCGTTCAACCAGGCGATGGCGTTCGTGAAGCAGGACAAGTCGCGCGAGGTGCCGGTGCACCTGCGCAACGCGCCGACCAAGCTGATGAAGGAGCTGGGCTACGGCCACGCGTACCGATACGCGCACGACGAGCCGAATGCATATGCGGCCGGCGAGACGTACCTGCCGGACGGAATGCGCGAGCCGCGCTGGTACCAGCCGGTGCCGCGCGGGCTCGAATCGAAGATCGCCGACAAGCTCGCGTGGCTGCGCGAGCTCGACCGCGAGGCCGGCAAGAAGGACTGACCGCGAGGCGCGGCCCGGTTCGGCCGGCGCCGCCGCGAACGCGTCAGCGCTTGCGGGCCGGCTGCTTCTTCCAGTAGCCGAACGGCTCCTGGTGGCATTCGATGTCGAGTTCGGTGACGCGGGCGTGCAGGCTCTGCTGCGCGTCGGCGATCGCGAGGTTGTAGATCACGGGCGCGATTTCCTCGACGAAGAAGTGCAGCAGCGCGCCGGCCTGGATGTTGCCGATCGGCTCGTCCATGTTTTCCGTGAAATAGCGTTGCAGCGACGCGATCGCGCGGTCGCGCACGTCCTTGTCCAGTTCGATGGCCATCGGTTTCCTCGGTTGGCGGTTGGCGGGGGCTTCGGTTGACGCGCCGGCGGCGGACGCGGGCGTCTTGCGATCCGCGATGTTGCGACGCCGCGCGCTGTGCGGGCGCCGCACGCGAACCGGCAATGCGATACTGCCATGGCCGCCTTACCCCGGTCATCGCCCGTTTACGGCATTGTCCGTTCGTCCGGTGCCGTGGCGGCCCCGCGGTGCGTTAGAATTCCCGTCTTACACAACGATTTTCCAAGTCCTCCCATGCTCGACATCCAGTTGCTGCGCAAAGACCTCGACGGCGTCGCCCAGCGCCTCGCCGATCGCGGCTACACCCTCGACGTCGCCGCGTTCTCCGCCCTCGAAGCGGAACGCCGCGCGATCCAGACCCGCACCGAAGAGCTCCAGGCGCGCCGCAACAGCCTGTCGAAGCAGATCGGCGTGATGAAGGGGAAGGGCGAGGACGCGTCGGCCGTGATGGCCGAGGTCGGCGGCATCGGCGACGAAATGAAGGCGTCGGAAGCCAAGCTCGGCGATATCCAGGCGCGCCTGTCCGACCTGATGCTGGGCATGCCGAACGTCGCGCACGAAAGCGTGCCGGTCGGCAAGGACGAAGCCGGCAACGTCGAGGCGCGCCGCTGGGGCACGCCGCGCACGTTCGATTTCGAGGTGAAGGATCACGTCGACGTCGGCACGCCGCTCGGCCTCGATTTCGAGACGGGCGCGAAGCTCGCTGGCGCGCGCTTCACGATGCTGCGCGGCCCGATCGCGCGGCTGCACCGCGCACTCGCGCAGTTCATGATCGACACGCACACGCAGCAGCACGGCTACACGGAAGCGTATACGCCGTACATCGTGAACCCCGAGATCCTGTACGGCACGGGCCAGTTGCCGAAGTTCGCGGACGACATGTTCCGCGTCGAGAAGGGCGGCGAAGAGAACACGGTCACGCAATACCTGATCTCGACGTCCGAGATCTCGCTGACCAACACCGTGCGCGAGTCGATCGTCGACGCGTCCGCGCTGCCGATCAAGCTGACCGCGCATTCGCCGTGCTTCCGTTCGGAAGCCGGCTCGTACGGCCGCGACACGCGCGGGATGATCCGCCAGCACCAGTTCGACAAGGTCGAGATGGTGCAGGTCGTCGCGCCGGAAACGTCGTATGCGGCGCTCGACGAAATGGTCGGTCATGCGGAAGCGATCCTGCAGAAGCTCGGCCTGCCGTACCGCGTGATCACGCTGTGCACGGGCGACATGGGCTTCTCGGCCGCGAAGACGTTCGACCTCGAGGTGTGGCTGCCCGCGCAGAACACCTATCGCGAGATCTCGAGCTGCTCGAATACCGAGTCGTTCCAGGCGCGCCGGATGCAGGCGCGTTTCCGCAACGCGCAGGGCAAGCCCGAGCTCGTGCATACGCTGAACGGGTCGGGCCTCGCGGTCGGCCGCACGCTCGTCGCGGTGCTGGAGAACTACCAGAACGCCGACGGTTCGGTCACGGTGCCGGAAGTGCTGCGTCCGTACATGGGCGGTATCGAGCGGATCGACGCGCCGGTACGGGCATCGTGATGCAGGCGGCCGAAGCCCTCGCAAAATAATTTGCAAAAAGGGCTTGTCAGTTCAGAAGAGATCGTCTTATAATCTTTTCTTTCGCGGAAACGACCAACCGCGAAATGCAGTAAGGAAGGAGAGGTGGCAGAGTGGTCGAATGTACCTGACTCGAAATCAGGCGTACGGTTTCCCCGTACCGTGGGTTCGAATCCCACCCTCTCCGCCAAAATACGAAGCCCCTTGATCCGGAAGGATCAAGGGGTTTTTCGTTTTGGGCTTGCGCCGCGCATGTGTCGCAAACCGTTGCGGCGGCAACATCCGCGCCGTCGGCACATCCGGATCGGGCTGGTACGATGACGGCCAACCGCGCGGCATGATCGTGCCGCGTCCTCGATGCAGCCGCGCCGCGCGGCGAACCCCGCGATCCGATGACGAACCGAGTGCCGAAAGTCCTGACGGGCATTGCGCTGCTGACCGTCGTCATTGCCGTCGCGGGCATTCGCGGCGCGCAGGGCGTCGGCATCGCGCTGGCGTTGGGCGACGCGGCGATTTTCGCGGGGCTGGCAGGATGCGCGGCCATCGCGGTTGCGACGGCATTGATCGTGCTGTCGCGCACGCCGCGCCATTGCAAGCGCGCCCATGCGTGGCGATGGCGCGAAGCGGCGCTGGCCCTGCTCTGTATCGTGACGATCGCCGCCTTCAGCCAGGCGGTCGTGCTGCTCGACTATCGGTGCGTGGCGCTCGCGCCGCCGTCGATCGACGCCGATCTCGTCCGCTTCGATGCGCTGCTCGGCTTTCACTGGCCCGACCTGTATGGCTGGCTGGGCGCGCATGCCGGACTGCAGCGCGTGCTGGCGGTGGCGTATCGCAGCAGCATCGTGCAACTGGTGGCCGTTCCGTTCATCCTCGCGATCACGCGGCGCTACGACGACCTCGCCGAATTCATGGCGCTGTTCGCATTCGCGCTGCTCGTCGCCGTGCTCGTCTCGACGCCGTTCCCGGCGCGAAGCGCATTCGTCCATTTCGGCATCGCCGATCCGGGCACGGCGTCGACCGTGTCTCACTACGACCTGCTGCGCAGCGGGCAGCTTCGGCGCTTCAGCCTGTCCGACTCGCAGGGGCTCGTGTCGATGCCGTCGTTCCACGTGATGCTGGCGCTGTTGCTCGCGTACGCGGTACGGCACGTCCGCTACGTGTTTCCCGCCGCGCTCGCGCTGAATGCCGTGATGATCGCGTCGTCGCCGACGCAGGGCGGCCATTATCTTGCCGATGTGCTCGCCGGGATCGTCTTCGGCGTGCTGTCGATCGTCGCCGTGCGCCGCCGGATGGCGGGCTCGCGGGTTGCCGCGACAACGGCGCCCCGCGCGACGCATTCGACCTGAGCGCGCCACGCGCTGAAGCGCACGCGCGGCGTCCGGCTTTCACCGCTTTCCTCAGTTTTAAGCCTGCGTTTTCCGCGCCGTTAACACGGAGCGGCGGCGGGCGCCCTTGCCCGGCCGCATCGTTTCCCGTCGATTCAAGGTCCCATGAAGCTGAGCTACAAGATTCCCCTCGCATTCGCCGTCGCGCTGTTGCTGATGTTCTGTGGCGCGCTGTACGGTATCCACATACTCAACCGTTCGATCGATACGTTCGCCGAAGACGTGCAGACGAATGTCGGCGACGAGCGGCTCGTGTCGGCCACGCTCGTGCAGTTCAAGCTGCAGGTGCAGGAATGGAAGGACACGCTGTTGCGCGGCAAGCAGCCCGGGAAGCTCGACCAGTACTGGCAGGCGTTCCAGACGCGCGAGCGTACGGTCGATGCGCTCGCCGCGCAGCTCGTGCACCAGTTGCCGCAGGGCGAGAGCCGCTCGCTCGTCGAGCAGTTCATGCGCGCGCACACGGAGATGGGCGAGGGGTACCGGCGCGGCTTCGACGCATTCAAGGCCGCCGGCTTCGAGATGTCGGCCGGCGATGCCGCCGTGGCGGGCGTCGACCGCGAACCGGCGGCCCTGCTGGAGCGGGCCGCGAAATCGATCGCCGACGAGAGCGCCACGGTGTCGGCGCAGGCGAGCCGCGACGCGCAGCACGCCACCGCCGCGAGCCTCGTGCTGATGCTGATCGTACTGGCCGTCGCGATGGTCGGTGCATTCCTGTTCAGCCGTGCGATCCTGCGGCCGCTCGACCGTGCGGTGGCCTGCGCGCAAGCCGTCGCCGGCGGCGACCTGACGCGTCGCGTCGATGCGAGCGGCCGTGACGAGATCGCCGACCTGCTGCGCGCGCTGCAGGCGATGCAGGCGAGCCTGTCGGGGGTGGTGCTCGAGGTGCGTACGCACGCCGAAGCCGTCGCGACGGCGAGCGCGCAGATCGCGTCGGGCAATTACGACCTGTCGGCGCGTACCGAGGCGCAGGCCGCGTCGCTCGAGGAAACTGCCGCCAGCATGACCGAACTCACGGGCAGCGTGCGCCAGTCGGCCGAGCACGCGCAGCACGCGGCGCAACTGGCGCACGACGCGTCCAGCATCGCGTCGGCAGGCGGCGGCGTGATGACGGACGCCGTCGGCACGATGACCGGCATCGCGGACAGCTCGGCGAAGGTCGGCGAGATCATCTCGGTGATCGACGGCATCGCGTTCCAGACCAACATCCTCGCATTGAACGCGGCGGTCGAGGCGGCCCGTGCGGGCGAACAGGGGCGCGGCTTCGCGGTCGTCGCGGCGGAAGTCCGCACGCTCGCGCAGCGCAGCGCCGCCGCCGCGAAGGAGATCAAGGGGCTCATCGAGCAATCGACGCGCCGGGTCGACGAAGGCGCCGTGCTGATCGGCCGCGCGGGCGCGTCGATTCACGAGATCGTGAGCGCGGTGCAGCGGGTCACGACGATCGTCGGCGAGATCTCGTCCGCGTCGCAGGAGCAGAGCGGCGGCATCCAGCAGGTGAACATCGCGGTGACGCAGATGGACGAAGCGACGCAGCGCAACGCGGCGCTCGTCGAACAGGCATCCGCCGCGACGCAGGCACTGGCCGAGCAGGCGAGCGCGCTGCGGCACGCGGTGGCCGTGTTCAGGCTGCCGGAAGCGGCGTAACGGCCGTGCCCGGCGCGCCGGACTTCGGTGGCGCAGGGCGCGGCGACGACGCCGACATCCGGCGGTTCGCCGGGGCCGGCCCTTGCCGGCCGGTTCCCCGCGATCAGGCCGCGGCCGGAAACTGAGCGAGCACTTTGGCGCGGATCGACGGCTTGATGTTCGATTGCGCCATGTCGCCGCCGTAGTGGGCGACCACGCGCGGATTCATCACGCGGTACCAGAGCGGCGGCACGTACGCGAACAGGATCATCGTCGCGTAGCCGGCCGGCAGTTGCGGCGAATCGTCGAAGTGGCGCAGCGCCTGGTACGAGCGCGTCGGATTCGCATGATGGTCGGCGTGCCGCTGCAGCTGGTACAGGAACAGATTGGTGACGACGTGATTGCTGTTCCACGAATGCTGCGGCGTGCAGCGTTCGTAGCGGCCGCTCGGCAGCTTGCGGCGGCCGAGGCCGTAATGCTCGACGTAGTTCACGACCTCGAGCAGCGACGCGCCGTAGACGGCCTGGATCACGAGGAACGGGATCACGACCTTGCCGGCCATCGCGATCGCGATGCCCCATACGACGACGGTCATCGCCCAGGCGTGCAGCACTTCGTTGCGCCAGGTCCAGGGCGAATGCCCGAGCCGTTCGAGGCGTGCCTTTTCGAGCCGCCACGCCGAGCGGATGCTGCCGGTCACGGTGCGCGGCAGGAAGGCCCAGAACGATTCGCCGTAGCGCGCGCTCGCCGGATCCTCGGCCGTCGCGACGCGCACGTGGTGGCCGCGGTTGTGTTCGACGTAGAAGTGGCCGTACGCGACCGGCGCGAGCGTGATCTTCGCGAGCCAGCGCTCGAAGCGGTCGGTCTTGTGCCCGAGTTCGTGTGCGGTGTTGATCGAGATGCCGGTCGCGGCGCCGAGCGACAGCGCGAAGCCGACGTAGTCGTACCATGCGAGCGCATGCGTGCCGACGATCCAGACGCACACGAAGAACGCGACGTATTCGACGAAGGTCGCGAGATAGACGATGAGCCGGTAATAGCGCTCCCGCTCGAGGTGCGGGACGACGGTCTCGGGCGGATTGTCGCGATCGTCGCCGATCAGCGTATCGAGGATCGGGATCACGCCGAACGCGAACAGCGGGCCGAACCACCAGAACACGTGCAGGCCCGTCGACAGCGCGAGCTGGGCGGCGAGGATCGGCAGCGTGATCGTCAGCGCGCCGAGCAGCCACAGGTAACGCTTGCCATCCGACCAGCCCGAGGCCGATCCGTCGGTCGTTGCCATTGTCTCCCTCCTGTCGGCCGGCCCGAGGGCGGCCGCATGTACGGTTGTTCGTATGCTCGCGGGACCGCGACGTGCGCGGCGGCACCGGATCTTCCCCCGGTTCTGCCTGTTATACGATCCATGCGCGCGCTTGCCAAACCCCGGCGCTAGGCGCGCGGCTCCAAACGCCGGGGCGCGTGGGGCGCGGGCCGGGAAGGGCCGGCGCGCGCCGATTGAAACATGCGGGACGCGCCGGATCGACCCGGCCCGGCAGCGGGTTCGTCAGACGGATGGCCGGCGGCGATGCGTGCGGACAATGGGTTGGCGTGTCTGCAACAAATGTTGCATCGCAATATGCTTGACGGAACAGGCACCCGCGAGGCGGGCCGACAGGCTCGTCCGTTTTACCTGTCATGACGGTTTTCGCGGTGAAATGGGTCGGGCCCGAAGCGCGACGGCCGCGCGTCGCAAGGCGTGCGGCGCCGCGGCCCGGACGGCAGCACCGTCGCCGTCGTCCGACGGCGTGCGCCGATCCGGCGATGCTGCACTCGCACATGAACCGGCGTACCCGGCTGCCGGCGGCGCTGCTGCCTTTCGATTCTCGCCGTCATTTGAAAATAACGATTTGACTCATGCCCCGCTTTCGGTTGAAGCTAGTAGCTTGCTGTCCGAAGGGGGCTGTGCCTGCATGAGTTCGACCTTGACCGTTCGTCGTATCGTTGCCGACCAGGGTAGCGTGTATCGCGAACTCCGCGCCGCGTCGCTGCGCGAGCCCTACGCGCCCGGCGAAGCGCCGGAGGCCGAATTGCTGAACGTCGAAACGGACGCAGCGTCGGCGATCGCCGCGCAGCGCGCCATGTCTGACGAATCGACGACTTTCCTGCTGTACACCGAAGGCCATCCGGCCGGCATGATCGGCGCGTACTTCGACAACACGCCGGAGCGGCGCGCGTTCGTCAGCGAGCTGTGGGTCGCGCACGCGGTGCGCCATCTGCGTGGCGGCGTGCTGCTGCTGGAGACGGCCACCGCATGGCTCGCCGAGCGCGGCGCCGAGGACGTCTACGCATGGATCGCCGATGCGAACCGCAACGCGATCCGCTTCTACGAACGCGCGGGTTTCGGCAATACCGGCGAACACGCGCCGATCGCGCGGATGCCCGGCGCGATGAAATCGCTGTACGTGTCGCAGGTGAAGCACTGACGCAAGGTCAGGATGCGGGCCGTGCGGCGCGACCAAGGTCCGGTCGCCCGCCCGCCTGCCGGTTGCGGCCCCGCCCGGGCCGCCGCAACCCGGCTTCCCAAAAATAATGGCCGCACGCGTGGACGCCTGTAAAATACGCAAAAAATTTTTGCAGAGTGTCCATGTCGCTTAAAAAATCGCCATTCTTCGAGCTGCGCAGCGGATCGGTCGATACGTTGCTGTTCACCGTGAAGACGACCGATCTCGATGCGTTGCGTGCCGAACTGGTCAAGCGCTTCGAAGCGACTCCCGAGTTTTTCGCCGACGATGTCGTCGCGATCGACGTTCGCCGCCTGGCGGACGGCGAACGCGTCGCGCTGGCGGACATCCGCCAGATGTTGAGCGACGTGCGGATGCGCCCGGTGGGCGTCGTGGCGCTGGCAACGCAGGGCTGGGCGGGGGACGCCGGCCTGCCGTTGCTCGAGGCGCGTGATCGCCGCGCCCCGGCCGCGAAGCTGGCCGACGACGCGGAACCGGCGCCTGCCGCCGAAGCCGCCGTCGCCGCTCCGGCAGCCGAACCGGCGCCGGAGCCCGCGCCGGCCGTGTCGCAGGCGGGCGGCCAGACGCTCGTGATCGACCGGCCGTTGCGTTCGGGGCAGCAGATTTACGCGAAAGGAGACCTCGTGGTGCTCGCGCCGGTCAGTCACGGCGCGGAGATCATCGCGGAAGGCAATATCCACATCTACGCGCCGTTGCGCGGCCGCGCGCTCGCGGGTGTGCACGGCAATCACGACGCGCGCATTTTCTGCACGTGTCTCGAACCGGAACTGATTTCGATCGCGGGTATCTATCGAACGACCGAGAACCCGCTGCCCGCCGACGTACTGGGCAAATCGGTGCAGATCCGGCTCGAAGAGGAAAAACTGATGATCGAACCGCTGCGCCTGACGTGACCTACGCGGCACGCTCCGGATCGATCGGCTCTCATTGACGAACACAGGGTATTGGGTAAATGGCAAAAATCATCGTGGTGACCTCGGGCAAGGGCGGCGTGGGCAAGACGACGACGAGCGCGAGCTTTGCGTCCGGTCTCGCGCTGCGCGGCCACAAGACGGCCGTGATCGACTTCGACGTCGGCCTGCGCAACCTCGATCTCATCATGGGCTGCGAGCGTCGCGTGGTGTACGACCTCGTGAACGTGATCCAGGGCGAAGCGAACCTGAACCAGGCGCTGATCAAGGACAAGAAGTGCGAGAACCTGTTCATCCTGCCGGCGTCGCAGACGCGCGACAAGGATGCGCTGACGCGCGAAGGCGTCGAGAAGGTGCTGAACGATCTCGCCGCGATGGACTTCGAATTCATCGTCTGCGATTCGCCGGCCGGGATCGAGGCCGGCGCGCTGCACGCGATGTACTTCGCCGATGAAGCGCTGATCGTCACGAACCCGGAAGTGTCGTCGGTGCGCGACTCGGACCGCATCCTCGGCATTCTGTCGTCGAAGACGAAGCGCGGGACCGAAGGCAAGGATCCGATCAAGGAGCACCTGCTGATCACGCGTTACAGCCCGAAGCGCGTGAGCGAAGGCGAGATGCTGTCGCTCGAGGACATCAGCGAGATCCTGCGCATCAAGCTGATCGGCGTGGTGCCCGAGTCGGAAGCCGTGCTGCACGCATCGAACCAGGGCCTGCCGGCCGTGCATATCGACGGCACCGACGTCGCGGAAGCGTACAAGGACGTCGTTGCCCGCTTCCTCGGCGAAGACAAGCCGCTGCGCTTCACCGACTACCAGAAGCCGGGCCTGCTGCAGCGCCTCTTCGGCAGCAAGTAACGGAGGCCGCTCATGTCCATCCTTTCGTTTCTCCTCGGCGAGAAGAAGAAGTCCGCATCGGTCGCGAAGGAGCGCCTGCAGCTCATCATCGCGCACGAACGGGTCGGCGGCCGGCCGCCGGCCGATTACCTGCCCGCGTTGCAGAAGGAACTCGTCGCGGTCATCTCGAAGTATGTCCAGATTTCGAACGACGACATTCGCGTCAGCCTCGAGCGCCAGGACGATCTCGAAGTCCTCGAAGTGAAGATCGAGATCCCGCAAGCCTGACCCTTGCAGGTGTCCCTCCGCACGGCGGCCGGTGCTGCCGTGCGCGTCTTACGCCCTGTTGCACTTTCGGCCATCCCGTAACACGGCGCCTGTCGGCCGAATCCGGTCCTCCCGCATTGAACGAATACGCTCGCGTAACTTGTTCAACCAGGAGGATGTGATGGCTGTCTCTACCGTTCAACGTCGTATCGTTTCGCTCGCCCTGTTCGCAGCGGGCCTGTCAGCCGTCGTCGCGCCGTTTGCCGCGCATGCGGAGGAAATCATTGTCGGCGCGCCCGTGATCGCGCAGCCGGGCCGCATGGTCGTCGCAGAGCCGGTCGCCATGCGCACCGAGGAAGTCGTCGTCGTCGCGCCGAACGCGCCGCCGCCGGTGCGCTACGAAGTCGTTCCGGCCGCACGGGTCGGTTACGTGTGGGAGCGCGGCCACTGGCACTGGGATCATGGCCGCTACGTGTGGATCGGCGGCCACTGGGAAGCCGAGCGCGTCGGGATGCATTGGGTGCCCGGCCACTGGGACCAGCGCGGTCCGAACTGGTTCTGGACCCGTGGCCACTGGGCATGATCGAGGCACGCGATGAAAAAAACCGTAATCGCCATCGCGCTCGTCGCGATCACGCTGGCCGGGTGCATCGTCGTACCGGCGCGGCCGGCCTACTACCATCCGGCGCCCGTCGTGATCTACTGAGCGTCGCGCGGGCCGGGCTGCGCCGGGCCGTTCGCGGCGGACGCAGCCGGCTCGACGCCGGACGAGGCCGCCGCGTGCGGCGTGCTTGCGACCGGCGCGGCGGAGGACGGCGCGCCGCCGTCTTCGTCGCGCAGCGTGTCGAGCGGATCGGCGGGCGCGGCGGTCGCATCCTGCGGCTCGGTTACGCCGGTCGCCGCCGTCGATGTGCCCGCGGCGCCTGCCGCGGCCGGTTCCGCGGCCGCGACGGGCGGCGCGAGATAGCGCAGGGCGAGCGTTTCGTAGAGCGGCGGCGCGAAGAAGCGCGACACGCGGCTCGACACCAGCGCGGTGGCCATCAGCGAAATCACGAGCGCGTGACCGTTGATCATCTCCATCACGATCACGAACGACGTGATCGGCGACTGCGTGACGGCCGCCAGATAGCCGACCATCGCAAGGGCGATCAGCATCGGCAGGCTCATGTTGCTGAACACGACGTGCAGCAGGTTGCCGAATCCGGCGCCGATCGACAGCGACGGCGCGAAGATCCCGCCCGGGATGCCCGGCAGGTACGACGCGACCATCGACACCATCTTCAGGAAGGGGTAAAACACCGAAAGATGCTGGCTGCCGTCGAGCAGGCCGCGCGCCTCGGCATAACCGCTGCCGAACGTCGTGCCGCCCGAGACGAGGCCGACGACGGCGATCGCGAAGCCGCACAGTGCGGCGAACGTGATCGGCCGCTCGCGATACAGGCCCAGCAGTTGCGCGGGCAGCCAACGTCCGGTGTTGAGCAGCAGCCAGCAGAACAGGCCGCCCGCGATCCCTGTCACGATCGCGGTGACGAGCACGGCAATCGCCAGCATTTTCGGAAAATGGGGGCCGGCATCGATCGTACCGAAATACGTGTAGTTGCCGTTCAGGCCGAGCGCGACGACGCCGGCGAGGATGATCGCCGTGATCAGCACGCCGCTCGCGCGTGCCGAGAAGCTGCGCGTCAGTTCCTCGATCGCGAACACGATCCCGGCGAGCGGCGTGTTGAACGCGGCCGACAGCCCGGCCGCCGCGCCCGCCAGCACCAGCTGGCGCTCGATCTGCGCGTTCGAACGCGGGTAGAAGCGCCGCAGGTTGAACATCAGCGCCGCGCCGACCTGCACGGTCGGCCCTTCGCGGCCGATCGTGAAGCCGCCCAGGATGCCGAGGAACGACACCAGCACCTTGCCGAACAGGATGCGCAGCGTCAGCAGCCGCGCGCCGAACGCGCTCGGGCGCGCATGCAGCGTCGCGATCACCTGCGGGATGCCGCTGCCCTCGGCACCGCGGAAGAAGCGGCGCGTGATCCATACCGATGCGGCCGCGATCGCCGGCGTCAGCAGCAGCGGCAGCCACGCGGCGTGTTCGCGCATCGTGCGGAAGGTCTCGTAGCCCCAGTCGATCAGCCGCGCGTAGAGCACCGCGGCGAGGCCGACGACGATCGCACCGAGCCAGAAAACGCCGTACTGGCGCCAGATGCGCAGCGAGCGACGGGTGAGCGCGGGAAACAGGGCAGGAATGTCGTGGCGTGGCATCGACGCGGGCCGGAGGGCAAAGACCGGATTATAAAAAGAACCGGATGGGTGCGGGAATCGAGAATCTTCCTGAAAGGAGACGCACTTTGTTGCAAAGGTAATTTTCTCGTAATGTCTGCGCATGACAACATCGTTAGCATGTCAAATCGGCCAGCCTTTACCCACATATCGTGAAACGTATCCTTATCGTGAAAGTGACGTCGCTAGGCGATGTCGTTCAGACGTTGCCCGTTGTTGCGGATCTGCACCGCGCGTTCCCTGGCGTAACGGTCGACTGGGCGGTGGATGAATCGTGCGCGGAGGTCGTGCGCTGGCATCCGGGCGTGGCCGCCGTGCTGTGCGCGCCGTTGCGCCGCTTCAAGAAGCTGCGCAATGCCGGCGACCTGAAGGCGATCTCGGCGTCGATCGGTGAGCTGCGCGCGCACCGTTACGACGCGGTGATCGACCTGCACGGCGTCTACAAGAGCGCCATCATTTCGGTGCTGGCGCGCGCGGCGCGTCGCGTCGGCTACCAGACGCGGGATCTCGGCGAAGCGGGCGCACGCTTCGCGTATTCGCATCGTTTCGGCCCGCGTCCGGACTGCGACGCCTGGCACGGGATGCGCGTGAGCGCCGGCGAGGCGCTCGGCTACGTCCCTGCGGGCGCTGCCGCGTACGGCATCGTCCCGCCGCAGGGCGTGAACCTGCCCGCGGCCGTGGCCGACAGCGCGCCGTTCATGCTGCTGTTCCATGCGACGTCCAATCCCGACAAGAAATGGCCGGCCGACCACTGGGCCATGCTCGCCACGCAGATGATGATGCGCGGCGTGCGCGTGCTGCTGCCGTGGGGATCGGCGGCCGAGCATGACGATGCGCAGGACATCGCGGCGCGCGCGCCGGGAGCGGTCGTGCTGCCGGCGATGACCGTCCGTGAACTTGGCGCGGCGCTCGGCCGGGCCGCGCTCGTGGTGGGCGTCGATACGGGGTTCGTGCACATGGCGCGTGCGCTGCAACGGCCGACCGTGATGATCTTTGTCGCGACGTCGCGTCATCATTGCGGAATCGGCGGCGCGCCGAACGCGCTGTCGATCGGCGAACCGGGCGCGATGCCGTCGGTCCGGCAGGCGCTGGACGCGATCGACGCGGTCGGCCCGGCCTATGGCGCGCAGCCGGCGCGGATGATTGCCTGACGGCGCGGAGCCGCTCAGGCGAGCAGCGCCTCGACCGTGACGACGGCGGCGATGGCCGCCAGGTTCGCCAGCAGGGCCTCGAACACGAGGCCGCGCCAGGTCTTCGGCCGGAAGCGCAGCGCGAGCAGTAGCGCGCCGCCCAGCGCGAGCGCGAGGATCAGGACGAGATCGGCGTTGCCGAGGCGGATGTTCATGGCGGCGGCTCCTTTCGGGGCGGGATCGCTGGGCGCGCGACGGCGCGCCCAGGATCGAGTATAGGCAACGCCTGCCGCCGCACAACCCGGGTCGCCCCGGGGGCTCAGACGAGCGATGCGTCGCGCGTTTCGCGCATCAGCAGCACGCCGATCAGGCTGATCGCCGCCGCGACCGAGACATAGCCGCCAACCCATGACAGCCCGCCGTGCGCGGCCAGCAGTTGCGCGATATAGGGCGCGATCGACGCGCCGAGAATCCCGCCGAGGTTGTACGAGACCCCCGCGCCCGTATAGCGGACGGGGGTCGGGAACAGTTCCGGCAGCAGCGCGCCCATCGGCGCGAACGTCACGCCCATCAGAAACAGCTCGATCGTCAGGAACAGCGCGACGAGCGGCATCGAGCCGCTGCCGAGCAACGGTTCCATCGCGAACCCCGACAGCAGTGCGGCGATCCCGCCCGCGACGAGCACCGGCTTGCGGCCGAAGCGGTCCGACGCCCACGCGGACAGCGGCGTCGCGAGCCCCATGAACACGACCGCCAGGCACAGCAGGCCGAGGAAGCTCTGGCGCGGGATATGCAGCGTCGACACGCCGTACGACAGCGAAAACACCGTCGAGATATAGAACAGCGTGTAACAGACGACCATCGCGAGCGCACCGAGCAGTGTCGGCCGCCAGTGCTGCGTGACGAGCGTGGCGACCGGCACGCGCACGCGCTCGTTGCGGTCGAGCGTGGCCTGGAACGCGGGCGTTTCGGTGATCTTGAGCCGCACGTACAGGCCGAGCGCGACGAGCACCGCGCTGACCAGGAACGGGATGCGCCAGCCCCAGCCGCGGAACTGCTCGTCGGACAGCGACAGCGCGAGCGCGAAGAACAGGCCGTTCGACATCAGGAAGCCGACCGACGGCCCGAGCTGCGGGAACATCCCGAACCAGCCGCGCTTGCCCTGCGGCGCGTGCTCGGTCGCGAGCAGCGCCGCGCCGCCCCATTCGCCGCCGAGGCCGATCCCCTGGCCGAAGCGCAGCACGCACAGCAGCACCGGGGCGAGCGTGCCGATCGCGTCGTAACCGGGCACGAGGCCGATCGCGGTGGTCGACACGCCCATCACCAGCAGCGACGCGACGAGCGTCGACTTGCGGCCGATGCGGTCGCCGAAGTGCCCGAACAGGAACGAGCCGATCGGGCGGGCGATGAATGCGATGCCGAACGTGACGAATGCGGACAGCGCCTGGGCGGTCGCGGAGCCGTGCGGGAAGAAGACGGGGCCGATGACGAGCGCGGCGGCCGTTGCGTACACGTAGAAATCGTAGAACTCGATCGCGGTGCCGATGAAGCTGGCGAACACGATGCGGCGGTGGCTGACGGCGCCGGCCGAACCGGTTGCGTGTGCAACGGCCGGGGGGGATGCGGACATGAATGTCTCCGTTTTATCGTTGGGCGGTCGGCTGGGCGTGCGCTCGGGCAGGCGCAAGCCTGCCTGGAGCCGCCGAGCCGATGAGGCGGTGGCGGCGTGGCCGCGCGCCGTCGCGCGGACGTCACCCGCCGGTCGACGATGGAGACGGATAGGTCGCCGCCGCCCGGTGCCGGCATGGTCGGATCGCATGCCGGGTAGGGCCCGCGAACCCGCGCGCGGCGTGATGGCCGCGCGGTTGCGGAAAATTATAGCCAGCGCCGCCGCACGCCGGCAATCGCGAGGCAGCGACCGGTCATTCGATCGATTGCGCCTGCGCGGACGCGGTGCTTTGCAACTGGAAGTGGCCGTCGTCGTTGAAGAGCCAGCCTTCCATCATCTCGATCTGGCCGTTGCCGTCGAGCAGTCGGGTCGGCGGCGGCGGCAGCGGCGCCGAGCGCCGGAGCGACGCGAGCGCGAGCGCCTCCGCTTCGCTGTCGCCGTTGCTGCGGTAGACGGATGCGTTGACGAGACGGCCGCTGCGGTCGACCGTGAATGCCACGACGACGAGCGACCGGAGCATTGCCTGCGGCGTGCCGTGCAGCATGCCGGCCGGGTTGCGTTCGGCGACGCGCCGGGCGACTTCGACGCGATACTGGTCGAGGTTCCCGCTGCGGGTGATCGACGGGATCGTCAGGACCGCGTGCGGCGGCGGCGGCGTGATCGTGCACGCGGCAAGCAGGGCGACGACGGCCAGCGCAACTGCACGCAGCCGGTCGACGCACGGACGGGGAAGGGGGCGCATGAGAGGCTAGCCAGAAGTGACTATAGAAAAATGATAGGCGTACCGACGCGGGCCGATATCGGGAGAAACGCATAACGGGCGATGCCGTGTGTCGCGATGGCTGATGACGCGGGCATGCGAGCCGTGCATCGCGATGGGACGCGACATGTGACGGCGCCCGCGCGGCATGCGTCGCGGGCGCATGCCGGCCGGTGCGTTGCACGATTGAAAGGCGCGGAGCGGGCGCAGGCGCGCGGCCGGCCGAACCCGGCGGTCTCGCGGCATCCCCTCGGCAGAAGCCCGCGCAATCGCGGGCGTTGCGGTTCGCCGGGTTCAGAAGCCGTGCGTGACGAGCGACAGCACCGACAGGTCGGGGTGCGTGCCGTCGATGATGCTCTTGCCGATGTGCACGGCTTCGTGGACGGCTTCGTCGACGCTCGCGAAGCTTTCCTCGCCGTCCGCGTGGAACGGTACCGCGTGGCCGGGCAGTGCGGGATTCGTGCCGGGATGGCACACGTAGCCGGTGTAGGTGTAGCGCGTGTCGTTGCCGGGTGCCATGGCCGGCACGACATGGATCTCGAAGCCTTCGTAATCGACGTGTTCCGTCGGTGTCGACAGGTCGGTCATGGCGATCTCCGTGTGCCGCGCGCAGGGGTGGCGCGTGCGGCATCGAGTACGCGGCGGCGGTCGTGTCGCCGTGATGAACGAATTCTAGGTGATGGTGCGCCGGGCCGGGAGGCATCAGGCGCGGACCGCCGCCGGCGCCCGCGGTTCAGGTGCCGCGCGACGCGCGGCACGCACCCGCGTTCCGGGTCGACCGGCGGGCGCGCGCGGATGGCTGCGTCACTGCTTGCAGCGGGCGTCCTTGCGCTGCACGACGACGATCACCGGGTATTTCTGGCCGTGGTCGAGTTCCACGCGCGCCACGACGGTCAGCGTCGCGGGATCGGAATCGTCGTACACGCTGACCTGTTCGTTCCGGAGGTAGGTCACGCCGGTGCAGTTCGACGTGCGTCCGTCGTCCGACACCTTGCACTGCAGGTCGTTGTCCTTCAGGTAGTTGTACGGCGCCGGGCTCGCGAGGTATTCGCTCAGGCCGCGCGGCGAGCCGCCGACGCCGGTCACGTACGCGATCGCGCACGATGCCTGCGCGTCGCTGCCGGCGGCGGTGTCGGCCGCCGCGTGCGTGCTGACGGCCACCAGCATGGCGGCGAGCGACGAGACGATGATGGGCTTCATGACGTGGGTTTCCCGTTTCGCGGATCGGAGCGCCGGATTGTAACGGCATCCGGCGCGACGCGTCGGAACGTGCGGGAAGGGCGCGGCGAAAAGCAAAAAACCCCGTCATTCTGCGAATGGACGGGGTTTGGCGAACTGCCTGGCGGAAGCGGTGAGATTCGAACTCACGGACAGTTTCCCGTCGCTGGTTTTCAAGACCAGTGCCTTAAACCGCTCGGCCACGCTTCCACACGAGGCGGCATTGTAACCGAAATGCTGCGATGTTCACCTTCAGTCGTCGCGCAGGAACAATTCCTGCAGGTCGTTGAGGAAACGCTGGCCGAGCGGCGTCGGCGCGACTTGCGCGAAATCGCGCGCGATCAGCCCGCGCCGTTCCGCCTCCTGCAATGCCGGCTCGATCGTGCTCATCGGCAGGCCGGTGCGCTCGGCGAAGCTGTGCACGGGGAAGCCCTCGACGAGCCGCAGCGTGTTCAGCATGAACTCGAACGGCAGGTCGCGCGCGCCGACTTCGCGCTCTTCCTGCACGGGCGTGCCGGCCAGCGCCTGCTCGATGAAGGTCGCCGGATGCTTGTAGCGCGCCTGTCGCAGGATGCGGTTCGGGAACGACAGTTTCGTATGCGCGCCCGCCCCGATCCCGAGATAGTCGCCGAAGCGCCAGTAGTTCAGGTTGTGCTTGCACTGATGATTCGGCTTCGCGTACGCGGAAACCTCGTAGCGACCGTAGCCGGCCTCGGCCGTGCGTGCGTGGATCCATTCCTGCATGTCGGCCGATGCGTCGTCGTCGGGCACGACGGGCGGGTATTTCGCGAACAGCGTATTCGGCTCGAGCGTCAGGTGATACAGCGACAGATGCGGCGGCGCGTAAGACAGCGCGGTCTCGATGTCGGTGCGGCATTCGTCGAGCGTCTGGTTCGGCAGCGCGAACATCAGGTCGAGGTTGAAGTTGTCGAAGTTCTTCGCGGCGATCTCGACGGCCGCGCGCGCCTGCGCGGTGTCGTGTATCCGGCCGAGCGCCTTCAGGTGCGTCTCGTTGAAGCTCTGGATGCCCACCGACAGCCGATTCACGCCGCTCGCGCGGAACTGCGCGAACTTCGCGGCCTCGAAGGTGCCCGGATTCGCCTCGAGCGTGATTTCCGCATCGGCGTCGAGCGGCAGCAGCGCGCGTACGTCGGACAGCATCCGGTCGAGGCCGGCCGCCGACAGCAGGCTCGGCGTGCCGCCGCCGATGAACACGGTATGCACCTGCCGGCCCCACACGAGCGGCAGCGCCTGTTCGAGATCGGCGCGCAGCGCGTCGAGATACTCGGTTTCCGGAAACCGCTCACCCTTCCATTCGTGCGAGTTGAAATCGCAGTACGGGCACTTGCGAACGCACCACGGAAAATGCACGTACAGCGCGAGCGGCGGCAGCGACGTCAGCCGCACCTGGCCGGGCGACGTGAAGGTCGCGACGACGCGCGCGCCGGTTTCCGCGGCGCGGCTCATGCGGCCTCCGGCGGCGAACGGGTATCGGGCACGCTCATGCTTCCTCCGCGAGCCGCGCGAGCAGCGCTTTCAACGCCAGCGCGCGATGGCTGTGCGTGTTCTTCACGGCCGGCTCGAGTTCGGCGGCCGTCGCGCCGAGCGACGGCAGGTAGAAATACGGGTCGTAGCCGAATCCGTGCTCGCCGCGCGGCGTGTCGACGATCTCGCCCGACCAGCGTCCTTCGGCGAACAGCGGCTCGGGGTCGTCCGCGTGGCGCACCAGCGCGAGCACGCAGCAATAGTATGCGCGCCGGTCGTCGACGCCGTGCAGTTGCTCGACGAGATACGCGTTGTTCGCCGCGTCGCCCTTGTCGCGGCCGGCGCGCTGCGCGTAGCGTGCCGAATAGACGCCCGGCGCGCCGCGCAGCACGCGCACGCACAGGCCCGAATCGTCGGCGATCGCCGGCAGCCCGGTGAGCCGCGACGCGTGACGCGCCTTCGTCAGCGCGTTCTCGATGAACGTGCCGAACGGCTCTTCCGCCTCGGGCACCGCCAGGTCGCCCTGCGGGACGATCTCGATGCCGACCGTCGAGAACAGCGCGGCGAATTCGCGCAGCTTGCCGGCGTTGTTCGACGCGAGAACGATGCGCGACAGCGGCGCGATGGTGCGGTCGTCAGGCATGTCCGGCACCCAGCACGTCTTTCTGGAGCCGGACGAGCGCGCCGATCCCGCCTTGCGCGAGGTCGAGCAGCGCGTTCATCTCGGCGCGCGAGAACGCCGCGCCTTCCGCCGTGCCCTGGACTTCGACGAAGCCGCCGGCGCCCGTCATCACGACGTTCATGTCGGTGTCGCAGCGCGAATCTTCCGCGTAATCGAGATCGAGCACCGGTGCGCCTTCGTACACGCCGACCGAGATCGCGGCGACGTGGTCGGTGATCGGCGAGCGCGTGAGCTTGCCGGCCGCGATCAGCGTCGACACGGCGTCGTGCGCGGCGACGAATGCGCCGGTGATGCTCGCCGTGCGCGTGCCGCCGTCGGCCTGGATCACGTCGCAGTCGATGTGGATCGTGCGCGGGCCGAGCGCCTCGAGGTCGAACACCGCGCGCAGCGCGCGGCCGATCAGGCGCTGAATTTCCTGCGTGCGGCCGGTCTGCTTGCCGCGCGCGGCTTCGCGATCGCTGCGCGTATGCGTCGCGCGCGGCAGCATGCCGTACTCGGCGGTCAGCCAGCCTTGCCCGCGCTCGCGCAGGAACTCGGGCACGCGCTCGGCGACGCTCGCGGTGCAGAGCACCTTGGTGTCGCCGAATTCGACCAGCACGGAGCCTTCGGCATGTTTCGTGTAGTGGCGCGTGAGGGCGACCTTGCGCAGTTCGTCGGCGCGGCGGCCGCTCGGGCGGGACAGGGAGGACGTCATGTTGGAATCGCGAAACGAGAGGAAACCCCGATTCTAGCGCCGAACGGCGGGCCTGCCCGGCGGGGCGGCCCGCAAAAATGGGATAATGCGCGCTTCCCGCCCCGCGCTTTCCGATGCGCCGGGCGCCTCGACATATCCCCGCCCGCAAGGGCACCCAGACGGCGAGACGAACCATGATCTACAGCATGACGGGCTACGCGAGCGCGACGCGCGAACTCGTGACGGCCACCGGCAACGGCGGCACCAGCGTGTCGGTCGAACTGCGCACCGTGAACTCGCGCTTCCTCGACCTGAATTTCCGGATGCCGGACGACGTGCGGGCGTGCGAACCCGCCCTGCGCGAAATGCTGATGAACAAGCTGTCGCGCGGCAAGGTCGACGTTCGCATCAACCTGCAGCGCGGCGAGCAGAGCATCGGCGCGGGCGCGCTGAACCAGTCGGCGCTGGGCCAGCTTGCCGAACTCGAGCGCTCGGTGCTCGACACGTTCCCGGGCGTCGGCCGCCTGCGCGCGGGCGAGATCCTGCGCTGGCCCGGCGTGCTGGCCGAGAGCGGCGTGTCGGCGGAAGCGATCCGCGACGCGGTGCTCGCATGCGGCAAGGAAGCGATCGGCGAGCTCGTCGTCGTGCGTTCGCGCGAAGGCGCGCAACTGGCGACGATGCTGCTGTCGAACGTTGCCGAGATGGAAGCCATCGTCGCGCGCATCACGCCGCTCGTGCCGGAGCTGATCGCGAAGCATCAGCAGAAGATCGTCGAGCGGTTGCAGGAGGCGCTCGGCATCGCGGCGCCCGAAGGCAGCGCGCCGATCGTGACGCGCGAGGAAGCAGCGGAGCGCATCCGGCAGGAAGTGACGATGTACGGGATCCGGATCGACATCGCGGAAGAGCTGTCGCGGCTCACCGCGCACCTGAACGAAACGCGCCATGTGATCGAGAAGGGCGGCCGCGTCGGCAAGCGTCTCGACTTCATGATGCAGGAACTGAATCGCGAAGCGAACACGCTCGGCTCGAAGGCGGCGGCGAAGGAACTGGCCGACGCGTCGATGGCGCTCAAGCTGCTGATCGAGCAGATGCGCGAGCAAGTGCAAAACCTGGAGTAAAGCAACATGACGGAATCCAACCGCGACGTCCACGCGTCGCATTCGCTGCACGGCGGCGTCTATCCCGGCAACCTTTTCATGGTCGTCGCGCCGTCGGGCGCCGGCAAGTCGACCCTCGTGAATGCGCTGCTGTCGAAGGACAGCGACATCTGCCTGTCGATCTCGTACACGACGCGCAAGCCGCGTCCGGGCGAACAGGACGGCCAGCACTATCACTTCACGACGGTCGACGATTTCCGCGCACGTCATGCGGCGCACGAATTCCTCGAAAGCGCGGAAGTGCACGGCAACTACTACGGCACGTCGCGCGTCTGGATCGAGGAGCAGATGAAGAGCGGCCACGACGTGCTGCTCGAGATCGACTGGCAGGGCGCGTTGCAGGTGAAGAAGCAGTTCCGCAACGCGGTCGGCATCTTCATCCTGCCGCCGTCGCTCGACGCGCTCGAGGAGCGCCTGAAGAAGCGCGGCCAGGACGAGCCGAACGTGATCACGCGGCGCCTGCTGGCCGCCGGCAGCGAGATCGCGCACGCGTCGGAAGCGGAATACGTGGTGATCAACGAGAATTTCGAGCGGGCGCTCGCGGAGCTCGAATGCATCGTCGCGGCCACGCGCCTGCGCTTTGCTTCGCAGTACGCGCGACACACGGAGCTGTTCATCGAGCTCGGCATCCATCTGCCCCACGCGGAATGACGCGGGGGACGAGGGACATAAGGTAGAATAGGGACTATATTCAGAAGGAATTACCAACATGGCTCGCATTACCGTCGAAGACTGCCTGAAGCAAATCCCGAACCGCTTCGAACTGGCGCTCGCCGCCACCTATCGCGCGCGGCAGCTCGCGCAAGGCCATACGCCGAAGATCGAAAGCCGCGACAAGCCGACCGTCGTCGCGCTGCGCGAAATCGCCGCCGGTCAGGTCGGTGTCGAGATGCTGAAGAAGGTGCCGGTGTAACGCGCATCCGGCCCGTTCCAGCCATGTAATCCACGCGCGCAACGACTCGACCTGGAGGCGAATATGAGCACCACCCCATCGTCCGCCTCCGCGGATTCGACCACCGAAGCCACGGCCCAGTCGCCTGCGCGCCAGTACATCGACGCGGTCCTCGAACAGTCCTTCAGGCATCTGTTCGGTCCGACCGCCACGCCGGAGCAGCCTCGCAAGCACGGCGTCGTTTCGATCGCGAAACTGACGGCCGCGCTTGCCGAGTACCTCCCTCCGGAAGAGATCAAAGAGGTCAAGGCGGCGTTCCACTTCAGCGACGAAGCCCACCTCGGTCAATATCGCCAGAGCGGCGAACCCTATATCACCCATCCTGTCGCCGTCGCGGAAATCTGCGCCGGCTGGAAGCTCGACGCGCAGGCCGTCATGGCCGCGCTCCTGCACGACGTGATGGAAGACCAGGGCGTGACCAAGAGCGAGCTGGCCGAACGGTTCGGCCCGAAGGTCGCCGAACTGGTCGACGGCCTGTCGAAGCTCGACAAGATGGAGTTCCGCAGCCGCGAGGAAGCGCAGGCGGAGAACTTCCGCAAGATGCTGCTCGCGATGGCGCGCGACGTGCGCGTCATTCTCGTCAAGCTCGCCGACCGCCTGCACAACATGCGCACGCTCGGCGCGGTGCCGATGGAAAAGCGCCGCCGGGTCGCACGGGAAACGCTCGATATCTACGCGCCGATCGCGCACCGCCTTGGGTTGAACAACACGTATCGCGAGCTGCAGGACATGAGCTTCGCGAATTTCAACCCGCATCGCTACGCGACGCTCGAGAAGGCCGTGAAGGCCGCGCGCGGCAATCGCCGCGAGGTGATCAGCAAGATCCTCGAGGCCGCGCAGCGCGCGATGGCCGATGCAAAGATCGACGCGGAGATCACGGGCCGCGAGAAAACCATCTACAGCGTCTACCGGAAGATGCGCGACAAGCAGTTGTCGTTCTCGCAGGTGCTCGACGTGTACGGCTTCCGCGTCGTCGTCGACAGCCCGCTCGACTGCTACACGTGCATCGGTGCGCTGCATGCGCTGTACAAGCCCGTGCCCGGCAAGTTCAAGGACTACATCGCGATCCCGAAGATCAACGGCTATCAGTCGCTGCACACGACGCTCGTCGGCCCGTTCGGTGCGCCGATCGAGTTCCAGGTGCGCACGCGCAAGATGCACGAGATCGCCGAGGCCGGAGTTGCCGCGCACTGGCTGTACAAGAACGGCGGCGCGGATCTCAGCGACGTGCAGAAGCGCGCGCACCAGTGGCTGAAGTCGCTGCTCGACATCCAGAGCGAGGCCGGCGATTCGAGCGAATTCCTCGAACACGTGAAGATCGACCTGTTCCCCGACGCGGTCTACGTGTTCACGCCGAAGTCGAAGATCATGGCGCTGCCGCGCGGCGCGACGGCGCTCGATTTCGCGTATTCGATCCACAGCGATCTCGGCAACCAGTGCGTGGCCGTGAAGATCAACAACGAACTGCTGCCGCTGCGCACCGAGCTGAAGAGCGGCGACATCGTCGAGGTGATCACCGCGCCGTATTCGAAGCCGAACCCGGCGTGGCTCGGCTTCGTGCGGACCGGCAAGGCGCGCTCGGCGATCCGCCACTACCTGAAGACGATGCGGCTGAACGAGTCCGTGCAGCTTGGCGAGCGGCTGGTCGACCAGAGCCTGAAGGGTTACGGCCTCGCGCTGGCCGATGTCGAGCCGGAAGTGTGGGAAAAGCTCGTGCAGTGGACGGGCAACAAGAGCCGTCAGGAAATCTTCGCGGACATCGGCCTCGGCCGTCGCGTGGCCGCGGTGATGGCCAAGCGCATCGAGGTGCTGATGAGCGGCCGCGATGCGGACGACGATCTGCCGAAATCCGAGCGGCATGCCGCGCATCATGCGCCGCCGGTCGTGATTACCGGCACCGAAGGGATGTCGGTGCAGTTGTCCGCGTGCTGCCGGCCGATTCCGGGCGATGCGATCATGGGCTACATCGGGATCGGCCTGGGCATGGCGATTCATACGACCGATTGCCGCGTGGCGCAGCGTATCCATCGCCGCGATCCGGGGCGCTGGATCGACGTCGAGTGGGCGCCGCAGCCGGGTCGCCTGTTCGATGTCGCCGTGAAGGCGCTCGTGAAGAACACGAAGGGCATCTTTGCGCGCGTGGCGGCGGACATCACGTCGGCCGATGCGAACATCGTCCATATCGCGATGGACGAGGATCTGACGCACGAATCGACGGTGCTGCGCTTCGTGATCCAGGTCAGCGACCGCGTGCATCTCGCGAACGTGATGCGGCGCGTGCGAACCAATCCGGACGTGATGCGGATCATGCGCGAGCGCTCGACCGACGACGGCGCGCATGCGCGCCACGATGGCGGCATGCGCATCGAGCGCGAGCGGCAGGATTATTGATGCCTGCCCGGGCGGGCGGATGATCGAGCGACGGCGGCCAATGGCCGCCGTTTTTCTTTGTGCGGCGGGAAACGGCGAAGGGGCGGCGCGGCGGCCGTTCTTGCGGAGAAAGGCGCACGCGACCTTGCCGTGGGCGAGGGAGGGCGGAGCGGAAAAGAAAAAGGGCTTTCCCGGAGGAAAGCCCTTTTAAGGTGGCGCGGCTGGCAGGATTCGAACCCACGACCCCTTGGTTCGTAGCCAAGTACTCTATCCAACTGAGCTACAGCCGCACGCAAAACAAAACACGACTACTTCGAACTGAAAGGGCCTTCGATTCGGAAGGCCCTCGAAAAAAGTGGCGCGGCTGGCAGGATTCGAACCCACGACCCCTTGGTTCGTAGCCAAGTACTCTATCCAACTGAGCTACAGCCGCACGCAAAACAAAACACGACTACTTCGAACTGAAAGGGCCTTCGATTCGGAAGGCCCTCGAAAAAAGTGGCGCGGCTGGCAGGATTCGAACCCACGACCCCTTGGTTCGTAGCCAAGTACTCTATCCAACTGAGCTACAGCCGCACGCAGAAGAGGGATTATAGCAGGGTTGTTTGAAAAGGGAAGCCTTATTCGCGAATTGTTCGATACGGCCTGACCAGGGGGCCCATCGTGTACCCTTGGAGCATCGAACATCCCTGTATTGAATCTGCACCATGAACAAGGCGTTTGTCAAAGAGTCGGACGGCGACGACGACGATCTCGACCAGGCCCAGCCCGCGATCCCGGCGGGCGCGAAGAACTACATCACGCCGGCCGGGCACAAGCGGCTGCGGGACGAACTGCTGAACCTGATCGACGTCGAGCGTCCGGAGGTGGTGCGGCTCGTGTCGTGGGCCGCGTCGAACGGCGACCGGTCGGAGAATGGCGACTACATCTACGGCAAGCGGCGGCTTCGCGAGATCGATCGCCGCATCCGCTTCCTGACGAAGCGGCTCGATCTCGCCGAAGTCGTCGACGCGAGCCGGCAGGAAAATGTCGACCAGGTGTTTTTCGGCGCGACGGTCGATTACGAGACGCCGGACGGCGAGGATCACACGATCACGATCGTCGGGATCGACGAAGTCGATCTCGACCACGGTTGCGTCAGCTGGATTTCGCCGGTCGCGCGTGCGCTGATCAAGGCGAAGATCGGCGACACCGTCATGCTGATGACGCCGGCAGGCCCGCAGCCGATCGACGTGCTCGACGTCCGCTACCCGGCGTCGGGCAACGCCTGACCGGCGTCGGGTGGGTGCGGCAAAGGAAAAGCGCCCCGGAAGGGGCGCTTCGTCGTCCGGCGTGCGGTGAATGTGCCGGTCGCTCAGAAGCGATGGCGCAGGCCGGCCGTGACCGCGATCTGCTTGTTGGTCGATGAGGCGGCGCCCAGCCCGTTGATGTTGGCGCCGAGGTCGAGGCCGTCGCTGTTGACCTTCTGGAATTCGCCCTGCAGGTAGACGTCGGTGCGCTTCGACAGCGCATAGTCGGCTTGCAGGTTGAACTGGTGCCAGGTCGGCTTGTCGCCGGCCAGGCGGCCCTGCGTGTACGTGTAGGAGCCGGCGAGCGACACGGCCGGCGTCAGCGCGTAGCGGCCGTTGATTTCGTAGTTGCTGAAGCGCGCGGTGCCGCCGAGGCCCGTGATGCCGCCGGAGACGCCGGACTGCCCTGCGCTGATCGCGCGGATGCCGGTCAGGCGCGTCTGCGTGAAGACGAAGCCGACCGTGGCGGGGCCGAACCCGTAATTCAGGCCGCCGCCCCAGGTACGCTGCACGCGCGATGCGAACGTCCACTCGCCGGTCACCGCGCCCGGATCGGTCGCCGCCTGCGCGAGCGCATTCACGTCGCTGTTCAGCTGCAAGTAGGCCGCGGCGAAGTTGAAGCCCATGTAGCTGTACGACACGCCGCCGCTATACGCGCGGTTGTTCGCGAACGACGTCGAATTCGAGAACCCGTACAACGCACCGAACTTGAGGCCGCCGTAGTTCGCGCTCTGGTACTTGACCGCGTTGTTGATCCGGAACGAGTTGTTCAGGTTGTCGTTGTCGAACGGGTGAGCGAACTGCGTGCCGCCGTATTGCGTACCGGTCAGCGACAGCGGCCCGAGGTAGTCGACGACGCTGTCGTACTGCCGGCCGAGCGTCAGCGAGCCGTAGGTGTCTTGTGCGAGGCCGACAAACGCTTGCCGGCCGAATTCGCGGCCGCTCTGCTTCAGCGCGCCGTTGTTGATGCCGAAACCATTCTCCAGCGTGAAGATCGCTTTCAGGCCGCCGCCGAGATCTTCGGTGCCGCGCAAGCCCCAGCGGCTGCCGTTGACCGAACCGCTGGTTTCCTGCCAGGCGCTGTGGCCGCCCTGATTGTTCGTATAGGTGATGCCTGCATCGATCAAGCCGTACAGCGTCACGCTGCTTTGGGCATGGGCTGCCGTAACGAATACACCCGACAACGCGGTGACGATCAGGGTTTTTTTCATGGATCTGTCTCCAAACAGGATGATGTCGATCGAACCTGCTGCGGACGGGCCTTTTTTGCTTGATGCTGTGACCGGTCCGGCAGAGCGGCGGTGCGCTTATCAAAAGCCATCTGCAGTGTACGGAGTGGGTGAAGCGGGGCAGGGTCGTGCTTTAAGCAATAATATATTTTGGAATCCGCAAAGATTAAGAAATCGGCTCAGAGGCTTGTCCATCAAGGGTTTGCGGCGGTGCAGCGAAATAAAATCGCGATCAGGACTGCATAATGAGCGTTGCGTGGTCGCGACAGGTGCGGGATGGCAGGCGAGAGGCGGCAGCCCGATTATTGACACATCGGCAATAGAGGTTTGTGTGGAGCATGGATAATGAAAGGATGTTCTCTCGCTATACTGCGATCTCTGCTTTCCGAAGCAGACTTTTTCGTTGACGGAAAAGATCTCCAAACCTTTGTCGGCGCGACTTCCCAGTCGCGCTTTTTTTTGTTCTGCGGTTCCGTGCTGTCGTGCGCTATTGCGCGTAAGCGCGCCGCTTGCGTTTCGACGCAGGTGCGGCCTCGTCCGCGTCGGCCGGCGGCGGCGTGTAAGTCCAGTCTTCCATCACGTAGTGACGGGCATCCAGGGGCGATGCGAGCAGGTTCTGCCAGTGATCGCCGTGCCAGGTCGTATCGAACTCGGTGTCGCACGGCGTTTCGCGAGCCGGCTTGGTCAGGGCGCGGGATTTGCGGCGTACGCGCCCGAGCCGGCTCGCGAAGCGCTTGATTCCGTCCAGCCACATGACCTTCTCCTTCCTTTCGGCGTTGGATCAGCATCTCAACGTCTTCGGGTTTACGCAACCCGGAATAAACCCGAGGGTTTTACCGGGTCGATTTGTCCCCGGTAGGATTTTCGCTGGCGATATTATCGGCGATACGATCCCGGTAATATTGACAGGTTTTTGATGCGAATCAATTAATAAAAACCGGTGGTGTACCGATTCCAGTGGCATTAGCACTTTTTTGATAAAGCGGAAGTGAAAAATTTTCTTGACGCACCCGGATTGTCCAATTTATAAAGTCAGCACTCCGTCCTCGGGCGGCGTGCTGGTGCTGGTGCTGGCGCAATGTTTCGGGATTTCGGGAAACGGCTATAAAAATAGCTTTTTTGATCTTATCGAGTGGGGAACGAAGACATGGATACCGGTGTCGTGAAATGGTTTAACGATGCTAAAGGTTTCGGCTTTATTACGTCGGACAATGGCGGTGAAGATTTGTTTGCACACTTTTCCGAAATCCGGATGGACGGCTTCAAGACGCTGAAGGAAAACCAGCGTGTTTCGTTCGACGTGAAAGTCGGGCCGAAAGGCAAGCAGGCAGCGAATATCCAGGCGGTCTGACGCGCCACGCTTTGCCGATCACGTCCGGCCCCCGCATCGCGGGGGCTTTTTGCTTTCAGGGGGCAGAACACACCGGTCCGGGCTGGCCGCGAGCGTGCATGCCGGTGCATACTCACGGAAGCATCGTTTTCCTGTCTTTCCATGTCCGATTCCCCCTGTCCGTCCGATCCCGCCCGCGAGCAGCCGCTCGTCTTCGTCGACCTCGAAACCTCAGGCAGTTCGTTCGCCGAGCACCGCATCACCGAAATCGGCGTGGTTGAAATCGGCCCGCTCGGCGTGTCGACGTGGACGACGCTCGTCAATCCGGGCCAGTCGATTCCGCCGTTCATCCAGCAGTTGACGGGCATTTCGGACGACATGGTGCGCGACGCGCCCTCGTTCGCGTCGCTGGCGCCGGCGTTGTTCGAGCGGCTCGACGGCAAGCTGTTCGTCGCGCACAACGCGAGCTTCGACCGCGGCTTTCTGCGTGCCGAATTCGAGCGTGCCGGCCTGACGTTCAATCCCGATGTGCTGTGTACGGTGCGGCTGTCGCGTGCGCTGTTTCCGCGCGAGTCGCGGCACGGGCTCGATGCACTGATCGACCGGCATGGCCTCGTGCCGGCCGCGCGACACCGCGCGCTGGCGGATGCCGACCTGCTCTGGCAGTTCTGGCGGCGGTTGCACGACATCGTGCCGCTCGAGCGCTTGCGTGACCAGATCGCGCGCACGACGCGTCACTTCCGTCTGGCCGGCGATCTGACCGAGGCCTGGCTCGACACCGCGCCGGCGGGGTGCGGCGCCTATGCACTGTTCGGAGAGCGCGACGAGGCGCTGTATGTCGGCCGCAGCGTGCGCGTGCGCCAGCGGTTGCGAGCACTGCTGACCGGCGAGCGCCGTTCGTCGAAGGAAATGCGGCTTGCGCAGCAGGTGCGGCGTGTCGAATGGCGCGAGACCGGCAACGAGCTCGGGGCGATGCTTGCCGAGGCGCAATGGATCGCCAGGCTGCGGCCGTCGTACAACCGCCGCCCGGCCGATTCCGGCCGTGCCGCCGGCGCACCCTGGCCGTTCGACGGCGCCGTTGCGTTCGAGGCCCACGGCCAGCGCCGCCTGTTTCATGTGATCGACGGCTGGCGCTATCTCGGCGTGGTCGACTCGCTCGATGCCGCCGTGCAACTCGCAGCCGGCGGGACGGACGGCGCGTTCGAACCCTTTACTCATCGCCTGCTGCAAACCCATCTCGCACGCGGCCTGCAACTGATGCCGCTCGCCGCAAGCCTGCCCGCGGGGCAGGCGGGTTGATCGAGCGCCGCGGCCCGATCCGGGCCCGCCGCGTCAGCCTGTCGCCCTGGCGCCGCCGGCCGAGCAGACGTGTGACAACGCGGTGTCGAGTGCCTGCGTCTGCGTGGAGTCGAAACGCGTGAGGGTCTTCCAGTTCGCAATGCTGCGCGCGAGCCGCGCCTGGCAATCGGGCGCATCGCGCAACGGCGCGACTTGCGCGAGACCCGCCATCATCTTCTGCGTCAGCCGGTCGAGCGCCGGGCGCGTGCTGGTCGCCAGATCGGGCGGCGCGCCCTCGGGCGGCCGCGTCGCGCGCCAGGTCGCGAACAGTGCGTTCTGCACGTCCTTGCTCGCGACGATCTGATCCTCGAAGAAGGTTCGCGCGAACGCAGGATCGACGCCGGCCTGTGTCGCGCGCTTTTCGACCGCGGTGAGCAGCGCTGCTTCGCGCGGCCGATCCTCGATCGCCTTGTGATTCGCCCATTTCCATCGCGCGACCGGTTCGGCGAGTGCAAGGCGCTGCGATGCGAGCGCGACGACGTTGGTGAGCGCGGTGTCGTCGCCGTCCGCGCAGGCGATGCGCGGCGACGAAAAGAGGGCGACGCCGAGCGTGGCGACAGCGACGCTGGCACGAATGGCTTGCTTCATCGGGATGATCGGGAGAGCCGGGCGAGCCGGAGATGGAAAACCAGAAGGATAGACGAAGACAGTCGCGCGGCGTAGCGTCGCGACAGGAGAATCAGCAGGCGAGCTGATCCGGCACCGTCAGGCTGTTGCGGCCCGGGTGCGATGCGAATTGCGCACGATGCGCAGTGATGTCCCGCACGATGGCGATGATCGGCACGTGGCGGTTACAGAACCGGACAGTCGTTCACTTCGGCGAGTACAGCTTGTGCTGTTCGTCGAAGAATGCCCGCACGTGGTCGGGCAATTCGGCGAGGAATTCCACGCCGACGGGTTCCGGATCCGGGCTCATCACTTGCTCGGGCGGGGGCATGCGAGTGGGTCTTTCATCCATGGTCATTTCTCCAGCAATTTCAATAATTATCAACCTCGTGCTTGGATTTATGCCAGCAGCGAATCGTTAGATTTTGTCTCTGTTGTATTAACGGCACATGCGCTGCGGCGCGACCGGTGGTGCCGACTGGTGCAGCGTACGGAATCGGCAACAATCGGGCCGCTTGTTATACTCTCGCGCACTTTTTCCGGACCGCAATGAAACGAACGACGCGATGGATCGGCCTCGTATGGCTGGCGCTGGTACTGAACGTACTGTCGCCCGTCATCGGCTACGCGCGCGTCGCGTCGACCGGCTCCGGCGCGCTCACGCTCGAGTTGTGCAGTGCAGCGGGCACCCGCCAGGTCGTGCTCGCGCCGGCGGGCGGCGATCACGGTGCGACGTCGCCCGACCATGCCGGCGTGCCGCATTGCGTGTACTGCCCGGGCTTCGCGGCAAACGTGGCGCTGGGTACGAGCCTGCCCGCGATGCCGGGTTTCGTACGGGCCTTCGCCTACCGCGCGGCCGCTCCGGCCATGCCCGATCTGCCCCGCAAGGGCATGCGTCTCGCGCAGCCGCGCGCCCCGCCTGAAAACCCTCCGGTCTGATTGAAGTCGTCCGCGCGCCCCGGTGGCGCGCGTGCCGCAGCAGCAGGAGCTGCGCGCCGTGCCGTCCGTGCGCGGCGCGTGCTCGTGTCCGGCGGCGTCCGATCACGTTTTCAGGAATTCCCCATGTCGTCTACCTTCGTCGCGCGGCCATCGCGCGGCCGGCTCGCGCTTGCATGCGCGGCTGCTTTCGCGTGGCCTGCCGCCGCGCATGCCGCATCGACCGACGATGCCGTCGATCCCGCCCGCGGTGTCGGGCGTCCCGCCGCCGCGCCGGCCGCTTCGGGCGCAACCGTGCCGTCGGCACCGGCAGGCGATACGCTGAGCGCCGTCAGCGTGACGGCCCAGCGGCAGCCGGTCGATCGGAATACGCCGGCCGTCGTCGAATCGATGACGCGCGCGCAAATCGATTCGCACACCAACGTCACCACCGAGGATGCGCTGAAGTACGCGCCGAACCTGATGGTCCGCAAGCGCTATATCGGCGACCGCAACAGCGTGTTTGCCGGCCGCGACTTCAACGAACTGCAGAGTGCGCGCGGGCTCGTCTACGCCGACGGCGTGCTGCTGTCGAACCTGCTCGGCTCGAGCTATGCGTATCCGCCGCGCTGGTCGCTGATCCCGCCCGACGACATCGCGCGCGTGGACGTGCTCTACGGCCCTTTTTCCGCGCTGTATCCCGGCAACTCCATCGGCTCGACCGTGCAGCTCACCACACGTCGCCCGGAAAAGCTCGAGGCGTCGCTGTCGACGCAATTCTTCACGCAGCGCTACCACGACGGCTACGGCTACGCGGACAGCTTCGGCGGCAATCATCAGACCGCGCGGATCGCGAACCGGGTCGGGCGGTTCTGGTTCGCGCTGTCGCTCGACAGGCTCGAGAACGACAGTCAGCCGATGCAGTATGCGAGCCCCAATGCGGCGTACAACCCGAAGCTCGGCGCCGCCGTGCCCGTGACCGGCGCCGTGACCGACATCGGGCCCAACGGCAAGCCGCGGACCATCGTCGGCGCGCAGACGATCGAGCGGACCGAGCAGATCAACGAGACGGTCAGGATGGGCTATGCGTTCACCGACAGCGTCGACGCGACGCTCACGCTCGGGCATTGGGAGAACCATTACCGGCAGCACGGCGAAACCTTCCTGCGCGATGCGGCCGGCAATCCGGTCTACGGCGGCAATGTCTCGATCGGCGGCCAGAACATGACCGTCGCGCCGAACGCATTCGCGCCGCAGCGCGGCGACCAGGAGAACTGGCTGTATGCGCTCGGCCTGAACGGCCGGCTCGATTCCGGGTGGCGGCTGTCGGGCGTCGTGTCCGCGTACGACGTGTCGCGCGACGTGCTGCGTGCGGCGTCGACCGTGCAGGGCGGCGCGGGCACGCTGTTCCAGGGCGACGGCACGGGCTGGCGTACGCTCGACCTGAAGGCCGAGGCGCCGGAAGTGAGGGGGCACACGTTCACGTTCGGCTATCACTACGACAACTACTTCCTGCGCAACGTCACGTACAACACGGCCGACTGGCTGGCCGGGCCGACCACGTCGCTCGCGAGCGTCTACCGCGGCGACACGCGCACGCAGGCACTGTACGGGCAGGACGCATGGCGCTTCGCGCCGGCGTGGCTCGCGACGCTGGGGCTGCGCTACGAACGCTGGGATGCGTACGGCGGCGCGCTCGGCAATGCAGCCGGCACGCTCGGCTATGCGGATCGCGGCGCGAACGCGCTGTCGCCGAAGGCCGCGCTGCAATGGGACGCGACGGATGTCTGGCGCTTCCGGCTGTCGTTTGCGACCGGCACGCGGTTCCCGACGGTCGGCGAACTGTTCCAGGGCACGATCTCGAACAACGCGATCGTCAACAACAACCCGAACCTGCGGCCGGAAAAGGCGATCGACTGGGATTTCACGGCCGAACGCGACGTGGGCGTGGGCGTCGTGCGCGCCAGCGTGTTCCAGAGCGACCTGCGCGATTCGATCTATAGCCAGACGACGGTGTCGGGGGCGACGACCGTCACCAATGTCTCGAACGTCGACCGCGTGCGCGTACGCGGCGTCGAACTGGCGTTCAGCGGCGAGAACGTCGGGTTGAAGGGGCTCGCAATCGACGCGAACGTGTCGGCGAGCAACGCCCGGATTCTCGCCGACGCCGCGAATCCCGCGTATGTCGGCTCGCGCTTTCCGCGTATTCCGCGCATGCGCGCGAACCTGCTTGCGTCGTATCGCTTCGACGAGCATTGGCTTGCGAGCGTCGGCGTGCGCTACTCGGGCCGCCAGTTCAACACGCTCGACAACAGCGACGTGAATCCGGACGTCTACGGCGGCACGAGCTCGTTCACGGTCGTCGACCTGAAGGCGCGTTACCGCTTCGATCGTCACTGGAGCGCATCGGTCGGAATCGACAACCTGACGGACCGTCGTTACTACGTGTTTCACCCGTATCCGGGGCGTACGTTCTATGGAGAACTGAAATGGTCGCTATAACGTCGTCGGCTGCAGGCGACGCGTGCGATGCGGGACGGGGAGGGGCGATACCGCGTACCGGGTGGCGCGGAAGCGACGGTGCGCGCGGCGTGCGCGGCCGCTTGCCGACGGCCGGCCAGATCGACGGCCGGTTGCAGCGCGCAAGGCGCTGAAAGCGTCGGCGGCGCGCGGCGAACGGGCCGCGCGCCGGCCTGATGCGAAAACGCGCCCGAAGGCGCGTGGAGAGACGCGTCAGGCCGCTCGCTTGAATAGTCGGATCACGAACAGCAGGATCACTGCACCGACGACCGCGACGATCACCGATCCGATGAAACCGCTGCCGATGCTGATGCCGAGCAGCCCGGCGAGCCAGCCGCCGATCACCGCGCCGACGATCCCGACGATGATGTCGACGATGAGCCCGAAGCCGCCGCCCTTGACGAGCAAGCCGGCAAGCCAGCCGGCGATCGCGCCGATGATCAGCCACATAATCAAGCCATGAGTCATGGTGGTCCTCTCCTTGGGTTGTGTCGAAATGACCGGACGTCGGCTATGTCGCCGCAAGCTGCATGAAGGCGGCATCGCGACCCGCCGCGCCGCCCACGCAATGTAACGCGATAGACGGGTCGGAATCGTTAAGTAATGTTATGCACCCGTAACGGGATTTTCCAGGGAATTCGTCTGCCTACGGTGCGGCTCGCGCACGGTCGATTCAGGGAGAAAAGAATCTGTAAGAAAGTGTCGCCGGCGAGGACCGGCGGACACGGATTTCATCGTTCGTGCGTCGATGCCGGCATGCCGGTATCGGGCAGTCCGACGCTTGCGTCGGCGATCAGCCGGACGACGGTCGCGGTATCGCCGATCGCCTCGATCGACAGCAGCGCGAAGCGGGCCAGATAGAGCGATGCGTCGGCTTCGCCGATGCGGGTCATCGTCCGGCACAGGTCGGTGTAGAGGATGTCGCGTTCGGTATCCGTCATCATGCGGTCTCCTGAAGATCGGTGGGCGTGTCCGGATGAAGCGCACGTTCGAGCGCGGCGGCCACGTCGTCGGCGCGTGCGTCGTGCCAGCGGCCGAGGACGTGGCCGTCCGGACGGACGAGATAGACGGTGCCGTCGCGCGCGCCGTACATGTCGAACAGCCTGCCCAGGTCATCATGGCCGTCGCACGCAGGTTGCCGTGGCGTCGCGTGCCGGGCGAGCGTGACCAGCGCGAACGGCATGTGTGCGTCCTGCAGGCGCCGTTCGAGATCGGCGAGCGTCGGATCGGGCGTGCCGTCGAAGGTGAAGCAGAACGCGATGAAGCGCGGCGCGACGAGATCGGTCAGGTGCCCGCGGCATGGGGCGCGGCCGTGCGTCGCGGGCAGCAGCAGCGGGCATTCCGCGAGCACCGTGCCGGGCGCCGGCCCGGCGGCAAACGTGTCGCGTTCCGCCGCGTTGAGCGGCGACGCCGCATACGCGATGGCCGATGTCTGGCGCGGATTGATCAACGAACGCAGCGCCGGGTGCCGGACCGCGAGCGACAGCACGGCCCGGCGCATCAGTTCGAAGGCAAACGACGGCGGCGCCATGAATTCGGTGCTCTTCGTGCCGTAGCGGAGGTTCTCGTGCGCGGCGAACACGCGTTCGTCCGAGTAGCTGTCGAGCAGGCTGTCCGATGCAAGGCCGCGGATCGTATACGCGAGCTTCCACGCAAGGTTGTCGGCGTCTTCGATGCCTGAATTTGCCCCGCGTACGCCGAAGATCGGCACGAGATGCGCGGCGTCGCCGCAGAACAGCACGCGGCTGTGCCGGTAGCGCTCCAGGGTCAGCGCGTTTGCCTTGTAGATCGTGATCCAGATCGGCGACCAGTGGCCGCGCTCGCCCATCATGTCGAGCAGGCTCTGCACGCGCGGGATCACGTTCCCGGGTTGCACGGCCGCGTCGGGATCCTCGCCGTCGCGCAACTGGTAGTCGATCCGCCACACGTTGCCCGGCTGCTTGTGGACGAGCACCGTCGAACCCGGGTTCGACGACGGATCGAAATACGCGAGCCGTTCGGTCGGCCGGTCGCTCTCGAGCGCGATGTCGACGATCACGTAGCGGCCTTCGTAGCTCGTGCCCTGGAGCGACAGGCCGAGCGCATCGCGCAGCGTGCTGCGTCCGCCGTCGCATGCCACGACCCAGTCGGCCTCGAGCGCGTAGCCGCCCGGCGGCGTGTCGACCTCGAGGCGCACACCGTCCGGCTGCCGCGTCACGCCGACGACCTTCGCCTGCCAGCGGATCTCGATGAGCTCGGGGCGGCGCAGCGCGGCATCGAGCAGGAACTGCTCGATGTGGTACTGCGCGAGATTCACCATCGGCGGCAGCTTCTGGTTGTCGTCCTGCGGCATCGTGAAATGCAGCACCTCGTCGCGACGGTAGAAGCTGCGTCCGCCGGTCCACGGCAGCCCCACGCGCAGGAAATCGTCGAGTGCGCCGAGCCGCTCGACGATCTCGAGGCTGCGGCGCGAGACGCAGATGGCGCGGCTGCCGTGGCACACCGAGTCGTCGGCCTCGATCAACACGCTGCGGATACCGTGGTTCGCAAGGCCGAGCGCGACTGCAAGGCCCACGGGGCCGCCGCCCACGATCGCGACGCGATGGCGGCGCGTATCGACGCCGTCGTCGCAGGCAGGACGTTGCGGGGGATGGCGCTCGGCGACGAACGGGTAGGGTGTGAAGTCGATATCCATCGTGGGCTTCCTGGTGGTCCGGTTCGACGTGCACGGATCGACGGCGCGATGCGTGCAGCAGGTCGGTACAGTATGGAAGCCGGTCATGCCGTCGTTGTCCCCATTTCGGGTACGGCGAACGAGGTGCGGGCGGGGCCGCGAGGGTCAAGGCGGATCGTGCGGGCTCAGGGCTGCATGCACAGTGCGAACAGTTCACGCTGGCTCGAAATGCCGAGACGACGGTATGCGCGCTTCTGGTAGGTGATGACGCTCGAAGCCTTCACGCCGATCGTTTCGCCGATCTCGTGCGCGGTCCGGCCGTCGAGCACGCCGCGCAGCACGTCGAGTTCCCGCTTGGACAACTCGGGGCACGCATTGCGCAGTCGCGCGAGCATCCGCTGCGGGATGCCGATCTGCGCCGCGCCGGCCAGCGCGTAGTGATGCTGCGCGGCCTGTGCGATCAGCGGCGCGAGCGTTTCGATCGCGGCGATTTCGCGCGGCAGGAACGCGCCGCTGCGATGCGCGCGGTACAGGTTGATCGACAGCCAGGTCGTATCGTCGGGCTGCGTCAGCAGCGCCAGCCGGTCGGAGACGTCGGGGCCGCGGTAGCACGCCGCGCGATACGCTTCGTGGCCGATCTCGTCGCCTGCCTGCCGGTGCAGCAGCAGGTCGTGACGCCGTGCGCCGCGATGCGCGGTCGATACGATCGGCTGATTGCCGTCGAGCGCATAGAAATGGCGTGCATAGGTGTCGGCGACGTCGCGCAGGTAGCGGCCGCCGCGATGGTCGGCGACCGACATCGTGCGCGGGCGATTGCCGAACTCGTACGCGAAGATCGTGCATTGCGTGATGGACAGCGCGCTGTCGAACAGCTTCAGGATTTCGGCCGCGAATGCGTTCGGCTCGTTGCCGCCGATCGCGGCGACGAGGCCGGTTGCGCGGGCCACGTCCAGCTGCCCGGTGAGCGTTGCTCGCTCGAGACGCCAGGTGCGCATGATGCAGGGGAGAGGGCGGAAGAATCCGGCCGATTCTAATCGGCGGTGCGCGGCGTGTAAGTCGGGGGATGCCCGCAAGCGGAACCGGTGCGGGAAGACGCGGGCGCATGATCGCGGCGCCGGAAAAGAGAAAAGGCCTGACAAGCGATGCTTGTCAGGCCTTTATATCTTGGTGCCGGAGATAGGAGTCGAACCTACGACCTTCGCATTACGAATGCGCTGCTCTACCAACTGAGCTACACCGGCAGCAGAGAAATGAAATTATATGGTGAAATCCGAGATCTTGGCAATAGGTTTTGCGAAATTTTTTTCAGCTTGCTGCTGCTGCTTCGCGAAACCCTCGATCCGGCGGACTTACCGCTTTCACTTCACTGCGATGCGACCGGTGAGGGCCACATCGCGAGGCGCGATTGTACTTGCGTACCGCACCTCCGTCTAGTGCTGCAGTGCAATTATTTTGCTTCGCCGTGATAGCCGGTGACGCGCTCGACTTCGTTCTTCGAACCGAGGAACACGGGGACGCGCTGGTGCAGGCCCGTCGGCTGCACGTCGAGGATGCGCTGCGTGCCGGTGGTCGCCGCGCCGCCTGCCTGTTCGACGATGAACGACATCGGGTTCGCTTCGTACATCAGGCGCAGCTTGCCCGGACGATCGGGCGTGCGCTTGTCGGCCGGGTACATGAAGATGCCGCCGCGGTTCAGGATCCGGTGCACGTCGGCCACCATCGATGCGATCCAGCGCATGTTGAAGTTGTCGCCGCGCGGGCCTTCCTTGCCGGCGTTCAACTCGTCGACGTAGCGCTTGACCGGGTCGTACCAGTGGCGAGCGTTCGATGCGTTGATCGCGTATTCGCGCGTATCGGCCGGGATCTGCATGTTGCTCTGCGTGAGCACCCACGAGCCGACTTCGCGGTCGAGCGTGAAGCAGTTCACGCCGTTGCCGGTCGTGAGCACGAACACCGTCTGCGGACCGTACACCGCGTAGCCGGCCGCGACCTGCTGGGTGCCGGGTTGCAGGAACGATTCCTCGGTTGCCTGCTTGCCGTCCGGGCAGCGCAGCACCGAGAAGATCGTGCCGATCGACACGTTCACGTCGATGTTCGACGAGCCGTCGAGCGGATCGAACACGAGCAGGTATTCGCCGCGCGGGTAGTTCGCGGGGATCGGGAAGAACGTTTCCATTTCTTCCGACGCCATCGCGGCGAGGTTGCCGCCCCATTCGTTCGCGTCGAGCAGGATTTCGTTCGACAGGATGTCGAGCTTCTTCTGCACTTCGCCCTGGACGTTTTCGCTGCCGGCGGTGCCGAGCGCGTCGCCGAGCGCGCCCTTCGACACGTTGTAGCTGATCGCCTTGCACGCGCGTGCGACGACTTCGATCAGCAGGCGCAGGTCGGCGGGGAGGTTGTTGGTCTCACGTTGCTGTTCGATCAGGAACTTCGACAGCGTGGTGCGGCGGGCAATGGACATGACAGACTCCGAAAGGCCAAAGAATCCTTGAATGGCCGCAATTTTACCTGCCGCGCCCCGCGTGCCGCCGCCTTTTTTCGTCCGGTTACATGGCCGGGAGGCCGGGCGGGCCCGGTTGCCGCCGGGCGGCACGGCCGGGACGCGCGCTGCGTCCGCGGCCGGTTGCGCGGTCAGACCCCGCGATGCCGCCCGGTGCCGGCCGCGCGCGCAATTGAAAAAGCCGGTGCCGCGACGGGCGGCACCGGCTTCATTGCGCGGGCGTGATGCGGGAGACGGCGTTATGCGAGCGCCTTCTCGACGATCTCGCGCACGTCGCGCGACTTCGCGCCGGCCGCGACCTGCTCGAGCGCGTCGCGCATCCGGTCGCGCAGCGCGGGCGTGAAGCGGCGCCACAGTTCGAGCGAGCGCGCGAGGCGTGCGGCGACCTGCGGGTTGATCGCGTCGAGCGCGAGCACCTGCTCGGCCCAGAACGCGTAACCGGAGCCGTCGGCCGCGTGGAATTGCGCGGGGTTGGCTGCGCAGAAGCTGAAGATCAGCGAGCGTGCGCGGTTCGGGTTCTTCAGGTTGAAGGCCGGGTGCGCGAGCAGCCGGCGAACCTTCGCGAGCGTCGGCTGCTCGGCCGTACCGCGTTGTGCGGCCTGCATCGCGAACCACTTGTCGATCACGAGCGCCTCCTTCTCGAAGCGACGGTAGAAGTCGTCGAGCGCATGCTCGGCCGGCTCGGGCGCACCGGCCGCCGCGGCGGACAGCAGCGCGCCGAGCGCGGCCGCGCGATCGGTCATGTTGTTCGCGGCTTCGTACTGCGCGGTGGCGAGGCGCACCGCGTCGGCCGGATCGTCGAGTTCGGCGAGATACGCCAGCGCGAGGTTCTTCAGCGCGCGGCGACCCGAGGCCTCCGGCGTCGGCTCGTAGGCGCCGGGCGTCTGCTGCTGCTCGTAGGCGGCGAGCCAGTCGGCGCGCAGCGCGCTTGCGAGCTGGCGGCGCACGAACAGGCGCGCGCGATGCACGGCGGCCGGATCGGCCTCGGCCATCTGGTCGGCGAGATAGGTTTCCGACGGCAGCGTCAGCGCGAGTTCGCGGAACGCGGGCGACAACGTCGCGTCGGTCAGCACACGGCGAAACGCGGCGACGAAATTCTCGCCGAGCGTGAGCGGCTCGTGCGCGGCGGCGCGGGAGGCGAGCGTCAGCAGCGCGCGCGTCGCGAGGCGCTGGCCGGCCTCCCAGCGGTTGAACGGATCGCTGTCGTGCGCGAGCAGAAACGCGAGGTCGTCGTCGCTGTAGTCGTACTCGACGATCACCGGCGACGAGAAGTTGCGCAGCAGCGACGGCAGCGGTCGCTCCGGCACGTCGACGAACGTGAAGGTCTGCTCGGCGTCGGTGAAGTCGAGCACGCGCGTCGTGCCCGATGCGGCGGCTTCGCCGTCGAGACGCAGCGGCAGGTCGCGGCCGTCGCGGCCGATCAGGCCGATCGCGAACGGAATCAGCAGCGGCCCTTGCTGCGTGTCGCGCGCGGCCGGCGACGCGTCGCCGTAGCCCTGCGCGAGCGTGACCGTAAAGCGGCGCGCGGCGGCGTCGTACGCGGTGCGCACCGAGACGCGCGGCGTGCCGGCCTGGCTGTACCAGCGCTCGAACTGCGCGAGGTCGCGCCCGTTTGCGTCGGCCATCGCGTGCCGGAAGTCGTCGCAGGTCACCGCATGGCCGTCGTGGCGCTTGAAGTACAGGTCCATGCCCTTGCGGAAGCCGTCGCGGCCGAACAGCGTCTGGTACATCCGCACGACTTCCGAACCCTTCTCGTAGACGGTCATCGTGTAGAAGTTGTTGATCTCGACGTAGCTCTCCGGGCGCACCGGATGCGCCATCGGGCCCGCGTCCTCGGCGAACTGCAACTGGCGCAGCACGCGGACGTCCTCGATGCGCTTGACCGCGCGAGCGGCCGATTCGATGTCGTCGCCCGCGGCCATGTCGGCCGAGAATTCCTGGTCGCGGAACACGGTCAGGCCTTCCTTCAGGCTCAGCTGGAACCAGTCGCGGCAGGTGACGCGGTTGCCGGTCCAGTTGTGGAAGTATTCATGGCCGACCACCGACTCGATGTTCGCGAAGTCGGTGTCGGTCGCGGTCTCGGGGTTCGCCAGCACGTACTTCGTGTTGAAGATGTTGAGCCCCTTGTTTTCCATCGCGCCCATGTTGAAATCGCCGACCGCGACGATCATGAAGCGGTCGAGATCGAGTTCGAGGCCGAAGCGCTTCTCGTCCCAGCGGATCGAGTGGATCAGCGAATCCATCGCGTGACGCGTCTTGTCGAGATCGGCCGGTTCGACCCACACCTGCAGCAGCTTTTCCTTGCCCGAGCCGGTGGTGATCTTTTCCTCGATCGCGACGAGCTTGCCGGCGACGAGCGCGAACAGGTAGCTCGGCTTGCGGAACGGATCTTCCCACTTCGCGAAGTGGCGGCCGTCGGGCAGGTCGCCCGAATCGACGAGGTTGCCGTTCGACAGCAGCACCGGGTACGCGGCCTTGTCGGCGTGCAGCGTCACCGTGTACGACGCCATCACGTCCGGACGGTCGAGGAAATAGGTGATGCGGCGGAAACCTTCGGCCTCGCACTGCGTGAAGAAGTTGCCGCTCGACACATACAGGCCCGACAGCGTCGTATTCTGGTCCGGCGCGCAGGCGCTCTCGAGCGTCAGCTCGAAGGCGTCGGGAACGTTCTCGACGGTCAGTCCGTGCTCGTGCGCGCGCACGGCGCCGTGCGGCGCGCCATCCAGCCGGGCGCCGAGGAATTCGAGCGCTTCGCCCAGCAGTTCCAGGTGCGGCGCGGGCGCGGCGTCCGGATTGCGGCGCACGCGCATCGTATTCCTGACGACCGTGCGGGCCGGCGCCAGATCGAATTCGAGCGCGACGGAATCGATGAGGAAGGCCGGCGGCGTGTAGTCGGCGCGGCGGATCACGGTGGAGGAGGCGTTGTCGGACATGGTCGTCGAGATCGGTGGAGTGGGGGGCGGACCCGCGGCACGGGCGGGGCGAACCGGGCCATTGTACAAAGGCTGGCGGCCGTGTGCCGGTCGAACTTTTTGCGGGTTCCGGCAGTCCGCGTATTATCGGCATCCCGTTACGGTTCGCGTGGTGCGACAAACGGGTGACGGATCGACGAGGATCAACATGAAACACGAATGGATACGACGCGGTGCAGGCTGGGCGGCGGTGCTGTGGGTGGCGCTGCTGACGGGCTGCACGAGCTACGTGACGACCCAGGTCACGGCCTTCTCCGACTGGCGCGGCAGCGACGCGACCCGCACCTACGCATTCACGCGCACCGATGCGCAGAAGAACAGCATCGAGCAGTCGACCTACGAACCGATCGTCGCGAACGAACTGTCCACGTATGCGTTCCGCCAGGTGCCGCAGGAGCAGGCGCGGTATCTCGTCGGGCTGACCTATGCGGTCGGCAGCGATCTCGTGACGGTGCCGCAGCCGGTCTACTACGATCCGTGGTTCGCGCCCGGGCCGTACTGGCGGGGCGGCCCGTGGGGTCCGTGGGGTCCCTGGGGGCCGATGCCGGCGGGCTATGTCGCGCAGACTTACCAGGTGTTCGACTACACGCTCGGCATCCGCATCACCGAGCGCGCGACGGGCAAGGAGGTGTACAACGTGTCGGCGCGCACGACCGGCGACAACGGCGCGCTGCTGTATGCGATGCCGTACCTCGCGCGCAGCGCGCTCGCCGATTTCCCGCTGTCGAACGGCGCGGTCCGTTCGGTCCGGTTGCCGGTCGACAAGCGCGGCGGGCCGGCGGCGGCGCCGGCCAACGAGCGCGCGGTGCCGGCCGCACCGGCCTCGGGCGCGGCCGCCGCGAAGTAACGCGGCATGCACCTCGGCGCGGCCGCCCGGCCGCGCCGGCCCGTGCCCTGCGTCAGACCCCGATGCCGAGCAGCGCCAGCGCGCCGAGCACGACGAACAGCACGGCCGCGATCCCGTGCACGAGCTTCGTCGGCAGACGGTGCGCGAAGCGGTCGCCGAGCAGGATCGCGGGCACGTTCGCGAGCATCATCCCGAACGTCGTACCGGCCACGACCCCGACGTAGTCCTGGAAGCGCGCAGCCAGCGCGACGGTGGCGATCTGCGTCTTGTCACCCATTTCCGCGAGGAAAAAGGCGACGAGGGTCGCGCCGAACACGCCGAGCCGCGAACGGTTGGCATTGGCTTCATCGGCATCGAGCTTGTCCGGCACGAGGATCCACAACCCCATTGCGATGAACGAGAACGCGAGCGCCCAGCGCATGATCGATGGCGTGATGAGCGTGCCGAGCCATTCGCCGAGCGCGCCGGCGAAACCGTGGTTCACGAGCGTCGCGACGAGCACGCCGAGAATGATCGGCACGGGCTTGCGATAGCGCGCGGCCAGGACGAGGGAAAGCAGTTGGGTCTTGTCGCCGATTTCAGCAAGGGCGACGGCGCCTGTGGAGATCAGGAAGGCTTCTGACACGAATGGGGTTCCGCGGGCCGATGTTGTGCGTGCGAGCGACGATCCACCGCGCGCCGGGCCCTGATACGGCGCGCTGTGAACCATCGGTCTCGCCAGGCCCAGGTGGCTGCGCCCGCCATGGCCAAACGGCCAAGTCTGTTGACGGACGCCTTCGTCACGATGCGCGCCGGGGGCGCGGGGCATCGAGCGAAGCGGCTACTCCCCAATGAGTGGCGGATTCTAGCACGGCGCATTGCGCCCGGGAAAGCGGCCGGAGCAGCGTGTCGGGCCGGCGCGAGCCGGCGATCGTCGATGCGCCGGCGGGAGCGGCGGCGGATGCCGCCGCAACGAGACCCCGGCGCGTCGTTACGCGGCGGCGCGGCGGGCCGCGCCGCGCTCGTGGACGAGCGCGCCGGCCGCGTAGGTGCGGTATACCGCGCGGTCGTCGCCCAGCAGCGCGAACGCGAACAGCAGTTCCTCGAGCGAGTCCGCACGTTTCGTGCGGCGCGCGAGCAGCGGGGTGGCCTGAGGATCGAGCACGACGAAGTCGGCCTCGGTGCGCGGCGCGAGCGTGCCGACCGTGTCCGCGAGGTCGAGCGCCTGCGCGGCGCCGGCCGTCGCGAGCCAGAACATCCGCGTGGCGGTCAGGTGGTGGCCCGACAGCCGCGCGACCTTGTGCGCCTCGTTCATCGTCTGCAGCATCGAGAACGACGTGCCGCCGCCGACGTCGGTTGCGAGCGTGACCGGCACGTCGTGTTCGCCGGCCTTGTCGAAGTCGAACAGTCCGCTGCCGAGGAAGAAGTTCGACGTCGGGCAGTGCGCGACGACGGTGCGCGTCTCGGCCATCCGGCGGCGGTCCTCGTCGTCGAGGTGGATGCAGTGGCCGTACACCGCACGCGGGCGCAGCAGCCCGTAGCGGTCGTAGATATCGAGATAGCTGCGATGGCCGGGAAACAGTTCGGCCACCCATTTCACCTCGTCGACGTTTTCCGCCACGTGGCTCTGCACGAACACGTCCGGATGGCGGCGCGCGAGCTCGCCGCACGCCTCGAGCTGGGCCTCGGTCGACGTCGGGGCGAAGCGCGGGGTGAGCGCGTACATCTGGCGGCCCTTGCCGTGCCAGCGCCCGATCAGCTCGGCACTGTCGTCATAACCCGATTGCGCGGTGTCGCGCAGGAATTCCGGGCAGTTGCGGTCCATCAGCACCTTGCCCGCGATCATCCGCAGGTCGCGCGCGTCGCTGGCAGCGAACAGCGCATCGGCCGACTGCTTGTGCACCGTGCAGTAGACGAGCGCGCTGGTCGTGCCGCAGGCGAGCAGTTCGTCGACGAAGAAGTCGGCGACTTCGCGCGCATGCTCGGGGTCGCCGAACTGGCGCTCGGTCGGGAACGTGTACTTGTCGAGCCACGGCAGCAGCCCTGGCGCCGGCGACGCGATCATGTCCGTCTGCGGGTAGTGGATGTGCGTGTCGATGAAGCCGGGCACGATCAGCTTGTCGCGCAGGTCGTGGACGATCGCGTCCCGCGCAAGCGTCGCGGCGAGCTGCGCATGGGCGCCGGCCGCGACGACCTTGCCGTCGTCGACGATCAGCAGGCCGTCGGTCTCGTAGTTCGCGGCCTGGCTCGATTGCGCCGGGTCGCCGTTGAAGGTCAGCAGTTGGGAACGAAAAGCGGTTTGCGTCATGACGAATGGTCCTGCATCAAGGTAAGGCGAACAGAAGAAAGCGGTCGATGCCGCGCGGGCGACGGCATGGACGCCGCCCGCGCGGTTGCGCTGCGGCGGCTCGCGAGCCGCCCGGGCAGGCGGCCCGCGGCGCGGCCGGATGCGATTGCGCGGACGGGCATGGCGGCCCGCCTCGCATCAACCCACGACGCCGTGCGCCGCCGGCCTGCGGCGGCCGGGCCGCGCGCACGCGGGCGATCGGTCCGGCGCAACTGTTGGCCGGCGGTCGCGAAGCGGAAGGCGTTGCCGTGTTTCATCTGTCTGGGCGAACCTCGATGCCGGCCGTCACGCGGCCTGCCAGTACGCGTCGAGGCGCGCGAACAGTGCGTCGCGCTGCGCCGGTTCGATGAACGACGCCTCGAAGCCGTTGCGGAGCACCGCATGGACTTCGGCATCCGTGAGCTGCAGCCCTTCGGCCGTCGCGAAGTAGTTTTCGTTGACGTAGCCGCCGAAATAGGCCGGATCGTCGGAGTTGATCGTCACCGCGACGCCGCGGTCGAGCAGCGCCTTCAGCGTGTGTTTCGTCATGTCGTCGAATACGCACAGCTTCAGGTTCGACAGCGGGCAGACGGTAAGCGCCGTGCGCGTCCTGGCGAGGCGCTCGACGAGCGCCGCGTCCTCGATGCTGCGCACGCCGTGGTCGATCCGGTCGACCTTCAGCACGTCGAGCGCTTCGTAGATGTAGGCGGGCGGGCCTTCCTCGCCCGCGTGCGCGACGAGCTTCAGCCCGAGCGCGCGCGCCTTCTCGAAGACGCGCGCGAACTTCGCCGGCGGATGGCCGAGTTCGGACGAATCGAGGCCCACGCCGATCAGGCGATGGCGATAGCGTTCGAACAGCGGCAAGGCCGCTTCGAAGGTCGCGAGCGCATCCTCTTCGGACAGGTGGCGCAGGAAGCACAGGATCAGCCTGCTCGACAGCCCGCGCCGTTCGGCGTCGGCGAGCGCGCGCTCGATGCCCGCGACGACCGTCTCGATCGGCACGCCGCGCTCGGTGTGCGTTTGCGGATCGAAGAACAGCTCGGTGTGGACGACGTTGTCGGCCAGCGCGCGTTCGCAGTACGCGGCCGTCATGTCGTGGAAATCCTGCTCGGTCAGCAGCACGCTCGCACCTGCGTAGTAGATGTCGAGGAACGACTGCAGGTCGGTGAATGCATATGCGGCGCGCAGCGCGTCGATCGAGTCGTACGCGAGCTTCACGCCGTTGCGCTGCGCGAGCGCGAAAATCAGCTCGGGCTCGAGCGAGCCTTCGATATGGATGTGCAGCTCCGCTTTCGGCGCGCGGGCAATCTTGTCCTTGAATGTCGGTGTCATGGCGTCGTTCTTGGTCGGTCAGTATGTGGGGGAAGCCTGCGCGGCCGTATTCGCCTCGACGGCCTGCAGCAACTGCGCGGCCACCGAGATCGCGATCACTTCGGGCGCCTTGTCGACGATGCCTTCGACACCGACCGGGCAGCGCATCCGCGCGACCTGGGCCGGGTCGATGCCGATCGCCGCGAGGCGATGATCGAACTGCGCGCGTTTCGCGTGCGAGCCGGTCATCCCGAAGTATGCGTAGTCGCCGCGCCTCAGGATGCGCTCGGCCAGCACGAAATCGAGTGCGTGGTCGTGCGTCATCACGACGAAGTAGGACTGCGGCGGCGCGGTGTCGACCACGTCGGCCGGGGCGGCGGCCGTTTCGATCGCGAGGTTGCCGATGCCTGCGAGCGTGTCGGCCGGCGGGAACGCCGCATCGGGCTCGTCGATCCAGCGCACGTGGCACGGCAGCGTCGCCAGTACCTTCACGAGCGCGGTGCCGATGTGCCCGGCGCCGAACAGCACGACGGGGAATGCGAACGGCGCGATCGTTTCGGTCATCAGCGACACGCCGCCGGTTTCCCACAGCAGGCAGTCGGCACGCGCGGCTTCCGATTCGGGCTCGCTCAACAGCGGCGCGCCCGGCGAGGGGCCGAATGATACGCTACGCACGGTCGCGGCGCCGGCCGCGACGCGCTTCGCGACCGACATGATCCAGCCGAGGTCGCCGACGTCGAGCCGCTCGAACGCGAGCACGACCGCGCCGCCGCAGCACTGGCCGAGGCTCGGGCCGAGCGCGAGCCGCTCGAGCCTGCGCGCGTGGGGCACGTGCGCACCGTCCTTCAGCAGGTGCCGCGCGATCTCGATCGCCTTCCATTCCAGATGACCGCCGCCGATCGTATGGCGAGCCGTGTCGCGCGTGACGATCATCTTGGTGCCGGCTTCGCGCGGCGCGGAGCCGTCGGTGTGCGCGACCGTCACGAGCACGGCCGCTTCGCCGTGCGCGAGCAGTTGCTGCAGATCGCCGAGCCAGGCTTCCATCAGCAGGCTCCGTTCGGGACGATGCCGCGCGACACATGTCGCGGGCGGGCGGCGGCGATGACGGACGGGAGCGGGGCAGGCCGTCCGCACGGCCGGTGCGGTGCGGCGGCGGCGCGCCGACGGCGCGCGTGCAGGACGCCGCCGGACGCGCGGACGCCATGAGAGTGACGGATGCGGATGGTGTGCGTTGTCATGATGAATCCAGTCGACATTGCGGATCGGGCGCGCGTTACGCAGGGGGGGGAGACCGCCTGGTCTCGCGCACGTAGATCGCCATCCAGTCCCGAAGATAGCACTGCGACGCGACGGGAACATTGCCGCGCGGTGATCCGGGCTATCAGGAGGCGATCATGTCGATCATAGGCCCGTCGCACGGGATCGGCGTGCCGATGCGAGCGCATCGGGACGAAATGCCGGCGTGACGGGGCGTGGGGCGCGGCGATCGCGCGCCGCGCGTCGGCCCGGCAAACCGGGCGGCGACCGAGTAGGTGTTTACGCGCGGCCGGCCGCATGAGGCCGGCAAACGCGCCGCCCGGCCCCGGGGGAGGGCCCGCCGGCGGCGCGCGACCCGGCGCTCGGGCCGCGCATGCATCGGGCCGGCAAGGGCGGCCGGTCAGCCCGCGAGCTTGCGGCGATGGCGCCAGAGGCTTGCGGCGACCGCAACCAGGATCACGGCGAAGCCGATCAGCGCCCAGCCGGGCAGCAGGATGCCGAAGATCGGCGGGTAGACGGTTTCGCACAGGCCCGCGACCTTGAACATGCCGGGGAACCACTGCGCGGGCGGCAGGCTGTCGACGATCGGCTGCAGCGTGTCGAAGCCGCAACTGAAGCCCGGATTCATCTGGATCGACAGGTGACGCGCGGACGTGCCGACACCGCCGGCCGCGGCGATCGCGATCAGCAGTTCGAGCACCCAGATGCCGCGCCAGTTGCGGAGCCCCGCGGCCAGGAACGCGAAGATTCCGATTGCGGAGAAGAAGTAACGCTGGATGATGCACAGCGGGCACGGATCCTCGTTCTTCACGTACTGCAGGTACAGCGCACCGGCCAGCAGGGCGATGCACGCCCATCCGAGCAGCATCAGCAGGCGGCGTTCGCGGCGTAGTGCAAGCGTGTAGTCGTTCATGTCGGCGGGGTTCCTCGTGGGTCGGTCCGGAAAACAATCGCGCGATTTTAGCGCGAACGGTCTGGCACGAAACTGACGGCACGCGCGCGGCACCCCGCCGCACGCGTGCATTGCCTGCCGGCGACGGGTACGGTCAGCGGATCGTGTTCAGCACGGCCTCGACCGACTGGCCGATCGAAAGCAGCGCGTCGTCGCGATGCGGCGCCGCCGCGAGCATCAGGCCGACCGGCGCCGCGTCGCGCGGATGGCACGGCAGCGACAGCGCGCATGCATCGAGGAAATTGAATGCGCTCGGATTGCGCAGGATCAGCGCATTGGTGCGCGTGAACGCGTCGTCGTCCGTCTCCAGATCGGCGATGCGCGGCGGCACGACCGGCACCGTCGGCGCGACGAGCGCGTCGAAGCGCGACCAGACCGTGTGCGCGGCTTCGTCGAGCAGCGCGGCGCGTGCGGCGAGCAGGTCGAGATAGTCGGCCGCGCTCGCGGGTTCGCCCTTCAGGATTCGCGTGAGCACGCGCGGGTCGTACTGGTCGCGATGCCCGGCGAGCAACGGGCGATGCCACGCGTAGGCCTCGATCGGCGAGAAGCCGAAGCGGTTGATCTCCGGCAGCCGGTCGAGCGCGGCGAAGCGCACTTCCGTGACGATCGCGCCGGCGGCCTCGAGATGCTTGAGCGCGGTGTCGAGCGCGGCCGCGACGTCGGCATCGACGCCGTCCGTCACGTAGTTCGTCAGCACGCCGAGCCGTACGCCTTCGAGCGGCCGTGCAACCGGCACGTGCGGTTCGAGGCCGGCGAGCATCCGGTCGACGAGCGCGCAGCACGCGACCGTCAGGCCGATCGGGCCGAACGAGTCGAGCGTCGTCGACAGCGGTACGCCGCCTTGCGTCGGGATCCGGCTCGCGGTCGGCTTGAAGCCCGTCAGCCCGCACAGCGCGGCCGGAATGCGGATCGACCCGCCCGTGTCGGTGCCGAGCGCGACGGCGGCCATCCCGTCGGCCACGGACGCGGCCGCGCCGGACGACGACCCGCCGGAAATCCGCGCGTCGCCCGGCACGTCGCGGCGGTACGGCGAGCGCGGATTGCCGAAGTGCGGATTGAGCCCGAGCCCCGAAAACGCGAACTCGCTCATGTTGGTGCGGCCGACCAGCACCGCGCCTGCGCGCTTGAGCCGGGCAACGGCGACCGCATCGGTGCGCGCGGGCGGCGCGCCGTCGAGCACGCGCGAACCCGCGCGCGTCACCTGGCCCGCGACGTCGAACAGGTCCTTGACCGACACGGGAATGCCCGCGAGCGGCGACAGCACGGTGCCCGCGGCGCGCAACCGGTCGTGCGCGTCGGCGGCCGCGCGCGCGTTGTCGGCATCGACTTCGGTGAATACGACCGCGCCCTGGCCTGCCGGATCGGCGATCCGGTCGAGCGCGGTGTCGACGAGCGCGCGGCTCGTGGTCCGGCCGGCGGCGAGATCGGCGGCGAGTTGGGCGAGCGGGGGGAAGGGCGTGAAAGTGGTCATGGGCGGCTCAGGGGCGAAGATGTTGAAGAAGCGTGGCGCGGAACGAATCGATATGCGCTTCGACGGCCGCGCGCGCACCAGCGGCGTCGCGCGCGGACAGCCGTTCGAACAGCGTGCGATGTTCGTGCTGCACATCGGCGAGATGGTGCGGTTCGGACAGCGTGACGAACCAGAAACGCAGCGCGCGCTCGTGCAGCGCACGCAGGATTTCGGCGAGGACCGCATTGCGGGCAGTCGCGGCGATCGCCTGGTGGAACGCGCGGTCGAGTTCCATCATGCCTTCGACGTCGTGCGCGTCGACGCAGGCCTGGCCGCCGTCGAGCAGCGCGGCGAGGCGCGCGAGGTCGTCGGGCGTTGCATGGCGCGCGGCGAGTTCGGCGCAGTGCGCTTCGTTGATGCGTCGCACGTCGATCACCGCGACGATGTCGTCGAGCGACAGCGGCTGCACCATCAACCCCTTGCGCGGCATCACGGAGAGCAGCCCTTCGAGGACGAGCCGATGCACGGCCTGGTGCACCGGCGTGCGGCCGATTCCGGTGCGCGCGACGAGGTCGGCTTCGTTGAGCGCGGCGCCGGGCTTCAGGCGCATCGTGATGATGTCGCGCTGGATCAGCGCGTACGCGCGATCGGCGAGGCTCGCCGCCGGCGCGGCGGGCCGGTCGCGGGTAACGTCGGTCAGGGTGTTCATGCGGGTGGCGGCGCGTCGGCAGGACGGGGCGCGATCATGGCGCGGGCAATCGGTCGGTATGGGCGATGCTGGATATTATTGTGATATATCACTGGTGTCCAGTCCCGGCCACGCGGCCGCGGTGACGCCCGCTCGGGATCGGCACGCCCTTTCGGTGCGGATGGCCGCCGGCTTGCGACAATACCGGCAGGATGTTGCGGGTTTGCCGCGCGATCGTGCGCTGAAGCATAATGAATCCCCGTCTATCCATACGCGTGAGCGACGTACCAGACCATCGTCATGAGCGAACACACGCCTTCCCCGGCCGGTCTGCCCGGCACCGCCTCCGTTTCTTCCGATTCCCCCCGCACCGATCCGGCGAATGCGCCCGATGCACCGGCCGCGCAGGCCGCCGTGGAGAACGTGGCCGCCGACGGCGCGTCGCCGGCCACGGCGGCACCCGGCCCGGGTGCGCCCGGCGCCGCCGGCGGCGGCGTGCCGCCGAAGCCGGGCACGCCGCCGCCCGGGTTCGGTGCGCAGCCCGATTTCGACACGCCGCGCCCGCCGCCCGCCAGCGCGCAGAATGCGCCGCCGGCCTACCTGAAGCAGAACGACACGCCGTGGTCGGTGTTCGGCCGGATCATCGCCGCGCGTGCGCGCCGGCTGTTCGACCGCGCCGGCCAGCGCATCACGCAGCGCACGCTGCGCATCGGCGTGTCGGCGCGGATTTTCCATCCGGAACCGGGGGCGAAGGGGCTGCGGGGCAAGACGCTGCAGTATCTCGAGGAATCGATCGCCCACTGGGTGATGTCGCGCGACGTGCTCGTGTTCATGATTCCGACCGTCGGCCAGCAGGGCATGATCCACCCGAGCAACATCCGCCTGCGCGATTACGCGAAGCATCTCGACGGCCTGCTGCTGCAGGGCGGTGCCGACGTGTCGCCGCAAACCTACGCGGCGTCCGACGCTCGCCCCGAGTGGCCGGGCGATCGTGTGCGCGACATGTACGAACTCGAGCTGCTGCACGAGTTCGTCGAATCCGGCAAACCGGTGCTCGGCGTGTGTCGCGGCTGCCAGCTGATCAACGTCGCGTTCGGCGGCTCGCTGTACCAGGACATCGCCACCGATGTGCCGACCGCGCATGCGCACGTGAGCGAGCAATACGACCAGCATCGTCACGCGATCCGCTTCCCGGATACGTCGACGCTGGCGAGCATGTTCCCCGGGCGCAGCGAAGCGATCGTCAACTCGATTCACCACCAGGCGATTCGCGATCTCGGCCGTGACCTGAGCATCGAAGCGGTGTCGGCCGGCGACGGGATCATCGAAGGCATTCGCCACCGTCGTTCGCCGTTCGTCGTCGGCGTGCAGTGGCACCCCGAGTTCCATCGGGCCGGCGGTTCGGAGCTGCTCGACTGCACGCCGTTGCTCGATGCCTTCCTGCGCGCGGCGCGCGAAACCCGCCTGTAGCAGCGCGCATGCTGCGCGTTCCACGCAGGCCGGCCGCATCCCGCTAAATTCGAGATGCGGCCGTTTTGTTTTGAACGATAATCGCGAGTTCCGATTCGTTCGCCGGAGTCTGACGTTGGTTTTCCGAAATTTTTCCCCTGCGCGATGCGCGACCTGGATCGTTGCGCTGGCTGCCTGCGCGCAAGCGGGCATGGCCTGGTCCGCCGACGCGACCGCGCCCGTTGCCGGTACGCGTCCGGCGGTTACGAGCCTGAGCGGCGACGCGGCGCAGGCGGCTTCCGCCGCGGCTGCGACGGATGCCGCCGTGCACGGCAACGTCGCCGAGCTGACGCAGATGCTGCACGACGGCCGGATCGTCGAGATGCGCACGACGTACAACGGCAGCTACGGTGCGAGCCTGCTGTTCGACCCGCGCGAGATGACGTACTACGTCGCGCTGTTCCAGGACAAGAATCTGTGGCGCGTGATCCGGTCGCAGGAAAAGAGCCGCGCAGAGATGGTGTACGCGAATTTCGTCGAGCAGACCGTGCAACTCGCCGATATCGAGATCCGCCGTACCGAGCTGCAGGCGCAAAAGGCATTTCTCGAACGCGTGATCGCGCTGCAGTCGAGCCGTGCGCAGCAGTTGCAGGCCGACCTGAGTGTCGCGCGCAGCCAGCAGGCCGAAGTCGCGCAGCGGCAGAAGTCCGCGCAGGAGCAGACGCAGTCGCTGCAGGTCGAGAAGCGGGCGGCCCAGATGCAGTTGCGCGACCTGCAGGAGCAGGTGCGGCAACTCGAGAAGCAGAACGAGACGGGGCTGCCTGCGAACAAGTGACGATTCGTCAGACGGTAGGACAGAGACGAGCGAAACCCGGCGAAGCGATCTTCGCCGGGTTTTTTGTTGGCGGTGCGTCAGCGCGCGAACGCGTCCGGCGTATCGGTCAGGCGGCGGTGGGACAGTTGCGACGTCCAGTCGAAACCGTCGGCGGATGCCGGCGTTGCCCGGGCAGGTTCGATGTTGCGCAGCGCGTTTGCCATCGCGATCAGTGTGAGCGGATCGTCGAGCGTGTCGCGTGCATGGCCAGTCGCGGGCGGCGGTGCGACGAGCTGGTCGCGTTTACCGGTGTCGGCTGCGGCGCTCCGGGTCGGCGGGCGCGCAGCCAGCCGCGGTTCGGCCGGATGCCGGGCCGCCGCCGTGCGCTGGCCGTATGAAGGCGGCGACGCTTCAACCGATGCGGGCGGTACGCCGGGCGTTGCCTGCGGACGAGGCGACGCCGGACGACGTGCGACGTGACGGGCGGGCGGCGCCGGTTCGGCCGCCGTTGCGACAGGCGCGGGCATCCTGCGCTGCGGCGAAGCGCTCGTGGACGCATCCGGCCTGACCTCGGCGGTGCGCACGATGCTGCTCGACGATGTCGCGCGATCCGGCGCGACGCCGGCCATTTCACTCGCGTACGCTGGCTCGAAGCCGGCAGGCCGTTCGTATGCGGCGATCAGCCAGCCGATGATGCCGAGCGCGCCGACGCTCCAGCAGATCGCGTACCACGCGCGCCGGTGGCGGGCGCCGCCGGCGGCGCGACGGGTACGGCGGACGGCTGCCGCTGGCAGGACGGCCGGGGCATCGGCCGGAGCCGCCGCCGGTGACACGATGGGCAGCGGCCGCCAGTGGCATGCGCGATGCGGCGTGTCGAAGTCGATGCAGGACGTCGCCAATGTCGCGAGGCAGCGCTTGCCGGGCCGTGCCCCGGGTGCGCCACGAAAGATCCATTCGCGGCCGAACGGTGGCATGTGATCGAACGGCGCGGCGCGCGGGCGGCCGAGCGCGCCTTCGACAGGGACAAGGGACGTTGGAGTCATGCGGGCGATATGCCGTGCGACACGGTTGGCCGTGCCGGCGCGGTGCGAAGATGTCGTCGGAAATCGAGACATTGTCGTCAGCCGGAGAAGGGCGGTCGATCAGATCAATCTGATTTTTGCTTTCGTTTCGGGGTGATTCGTACGATGAGGAGACCTTCGCGACGCTGACGATAACGGCGACACAAGGCAAATGTCGGGTTGGCGTGGCATGATGCGCGAACCAAGCCGGTGCGCGCGTCGTCATGCGACGCACCGCCGGCGGGCAGCGATGCCCGCGTGCGCCCTGGCGCCGCGTGCATCGTCGGATCCATGAGGCGCGGATTCGCGTCATCCGAGTTGAGCGAGAAAAAACATGTCCACAGCGTCACACGCCAACGCGCAGGAATCGAAATTCCGCACCGTATTCCGGGTCGTCAGCGGCAACTTCCTGGAAATGTACGATTTCATGGTCTACGGGTATTACGCGTCGGCCATCGCCAAAACCTACTTTCCGAGCGGTAATGCATTCGCGTCCCTGATGCTGTCGCTGTCGGTGTTCGGCGCGGGCTTCCTGATGCGGCCGGTCGGCGCGATCGTGCTCGGCGCGTACATCGACCACCATGGCCGCCGCAAGGGGCTGATCCTGACGCTCGGGCTGATGGCGCTCGGTACGCTCACGGTGGCCGCGATACCCGGTTACGCGACGATCGGCGTGCTCGCGCCGGTGCTCGTGCTGCTCGGCCGGCTGTTGCAGGGCTTCTCGGCGGGCGTCGAACTCGGCGGCGTGTCGGTCTACCTGTCGGAGATCGCGACGAAGGGGCACAAGGGCTTCTATACGTCGTGGCAGTCGGGCAGCCAGCAGGTGGCTGTCGTCTTCGCCGCGCTCGTCGGCGTGCTGCTGAACCGCGCGCTGCCGGCCGAGGAGATGACCGCATGGGGCTGGCGCATTCCGTTCCTGATCGGCTGCCTGATCGTCCCGTTCCTGTTCCTGATCCGCCGCTCGCTGAAGGAAACCGACGAGTTCCTGGCGAAGCGCCATCGTCCGACGATGGGCGAGATCATGCGCTCGATGCTCGAGAACTGGGGCGTCGTGGTCGCGGGCATGGGAATGGTCATCATGACGACGGTGTCGTTCTATATGATCACCGCCTATACGCCGACCTTCGGCAAGGAGGTGCTGCACCTGTCGTCGCTCGACGCGCTCATCGTGACCGTCTGCGTCGGTATTTCCAACCTCGTGTGGCTGCCGCTGTCCGGTGCGCTGTCCGACCGTATCGGCCGCCGCCCGGTGCTGATCGCGTTCACCGTGCTGACGCTGGTGACGGCATACCCGGCCGTGCTGTGGCTCGTCGGCGATCCGTCGTTCCTGCGGCTGCTCGCGGTCGAGCTGTGGCTGTCGTTCCTGTACGCGTCGTATAACGGTGCGATGGTCGTCGCGCTGACCGAGGTGATGCCGGCCGACGTGCGCACGGCCGGCTTCTCGCTCGCCTACAGCCTCGCGACGACGATCGGCGGTTTCACGCCCGCCATCTCGACGCTGCTGATCCATCAGACGGGCAACAAGGCGGCGCCGGGGCTGTGGCTCAGCGTGGCGGCGATTTGCGGGCTGATCGCGACGCTCGTGCTGTATCGCACGTCCGAGGCCCGCAACCAGTACAAGGCGGCCTGACGGGCGCCATTGCCCGGCGGCGTCTGCCGCACGCATTACGGTGAACAAAGGGAGCGCGCCGCGCTCCCTTTGTTCGTCTGCGCTCAGGCTTCGCGCAATGCGCCGGCGACCGTGGCCGCCACGTCGAGCCATGCGCCGGGGGCCGGCTGGCGGGCGAGCCGGGCCTGCGGATACCACGGGCAGTCGCCGCCGGTAAACCATCGCCAGTCCGGCGCGAACGGCAGCATGACCCACAACGGCTTGCCGAGCGCACCAGCGAGGTGCGCGACCGCCGTATCGATCGTGACGACGCCGTCGAGCCGCTCGATCAGCGCGGCCGTATCGGCAAAGTCGTTCAGCCGGCCGTCGAGCCGGTGTACGCGCGGATGCGCGTCGACGCGCGCGCGCTCGTCGTCGTCGAGTGCCGGCTGCAGGACGATCCAGTCGATGTCCGGCAGCGCGAGCAGCGGCGCGAGCGCATCGAACGGCATCGAGCGGTTTTCCTGCGCCTGCCGGCGCCCCGACCACGCGAGGCCGAACTTGCGCCTGGACTGGCCGCCGAGCGAGCCCCGAAAGCGCCGGCGGGCGCCGTCGGGGGCATCGAGGTAGCGCGAGGCCGCGACGATGTCGTCCGGCTGCATCCCGAGCAGGAATGGCAGGCTCATCAGCGTGCAGGCGACATCCGCCGCCGGTTGCTTCGCGGCTCCCTGCGCGGCGAGCGTCACGCGCCAGCGCGAGGCGGCCGGCGCCAGCAGCGCAACGAGTTCCGGCTGGACTTCGAGCACGACACGCGCGCAGCGTGCGCGCGCGAGCGGCACGAAGCGGACGAACTGCAGCGTGTCGCCGAACCCCTGTTCCGCGCGGATCAGCAGCGTGCGTGATGCGATAGGCTCGCCTTGCCAGCGCGGCAGCGTGCCGAGCGGCGTCGCGCCCGGCGTGTCGTGACGTGCCTCGTAGGCGGGCAGGCCGCGCGTGAAGTCGCGCAGCGTCAGCAGCGTGACCGCGCGGTGCAGCCGCGCCAGCGTGAGATCGGGTGCGACGCGCAGTGCCTGGTCGAATGCGCGCAGCGCCATCTCGTGCGCGCAGAGCGCGTGATGGGCGTTGCCGAGGTTCAGCCAAGCGAGGCCGAACGACGGATCGAGACCGACTGCGCGCTCGTAGTAGGGCAGCGCGTCGCGGTGGCGTGCCTGCGCGCACAGGGCGTTCGCGAGGCCGAACAGCGCGAGCGGAAACGGCGGATGCAGCGCGAGCGCGGTTTCGAACGCGGCGGCCGCCTCGGCATGCCGGCCGAGCGCATCGAACGTGTTGCCGAGATTGAAATGGGCGGCGACGAAGCGCGGCTGCGCGGCGATCGCGGCCTGGAAGTGCGCGATCGCGTCGTCGGCGCGGCCCATCGCGTTCAGCGCCATCGCGAGGTTGTTGTGCGCGCCCGCATGGCCCGGCCGCAATTCGAGCGCGCGACGGAATGCGACGAGCGCGTCGTCGTGGCGGCCGAGCGCGTTTAGCGCGTTGCCGAGATTGTTGTGGATCGATGCGTCGTCGGGCGTGAGCCGCAGCGCGCGGCCGAATGCGTCGATCGCATCGTCGTGACGCTGCAGTGCCGCATACGCGTTGCCGAGGTTGTAGTGCGCGAGCGGAAATTCGGGCGCGAGCGTCAGCGCGTTGCGGAAACGGTCGATCGCCTCGTCGAGCCGGCCGAGCGCTTTCAGCGCGTTGCCCAGATTGAGCTGCAGCGCGGCATCGCCCGGCCGCAACGCGACGGCGCGGCCGACGAGATCGGCCGCTTCGGCGTGCTGGCCCTGCTGGTGCCGCAGCACGCCGAACAGATGCAGCGCGTCGGCGTCGGCGGGGTTGGAGGCGAGCGCGTTGCGATAGCCGTGCTCGGCCTCGGCGAGGCGGCCCGCGCGGTGTGCGGCATACGCCCGGTCGAATGCGGAATCCATGACGCGAAAACTGACGGAAAGCGCGTATTTTCCCATACTGCGCGGCAGAGCCGCGTGTCGGCCCGCTGGCATATGGCCCCGTCACGCGGAGCGGCGTAGACTTGCAGGGTCGCGTGTCATCGAGGTTCTCATGGCTGACACACTGCCCGATATCCCGCCCGTGCTGATTGTCGGCGCGGGGCCGACCGGTCTCGCCGCGGCGATGAGCCTCGCGCGTGCCCGCGTGCCGGTGCGCATCATCGACCGGCTGGCCGCGCCCGCGCCGTATTCGCGTGCGATCGGCATCCAGGCGCGCACGCTCGAACTGCTGGAGCAGCATCGTGCGGTCGAGCCGTTCCTCGCGCTCGGCCATCGAGCGCATGCGGCCGCGCTGCATGCCGACGGCCGCGTGATCGCGCGGCTCGATTTCGATCCGCTGCAAACGCGCTATCCCTATCTGCTGTTTCTCGACCAGAGCATCACCGAGCGCCTGCTCGCCGAACACCTCGCCGGGCTCGGCGTGAGCGTCGAGCGTGGCGCGACGCTCACCGCGTGCGAGGCGGGCGGTGGATCGCTCGACGTCTCGATCCGTTGCGCCGACGGCCGGGACGAATCGTTCGCGCCGTCGTACCTGGTCGCCGCCGACGGCGCGCACAGCACGGTCAGGCACCTGCTTGGCCTCGGTTTCGCCGGGCACGCATTCGAGCAGACCTTCCTGCTTGCCGATTTCTCCGCGATCCCCGACTGGCCGGACGAAGAGATCCACCTGTTCACGACGCCCGAAGGCATGGCCGGCGTGTTCCCGATGGGGGGCGGCCGTTACCGGCTCGTCGCCGATCGCCCGCCCGGCAGCGACGCGTCGCCCGATGCGCCGACGCCGTCGCTCGCGGAGTGCGACGCCATCGTGCGTGCCCGTGCCGGCGCGTCGATCTCGCCGAGCGATCTCACCTGGTCGGCCTATTTCCGCCTGCACAGCAGGATGGTCGACCGGCTGCGTCACGGCCGCGTGTTCTTCGCGGGCGACGCCGCGCACGTCCACAGCCCGGCCGGCGCGCAGGGCATGAACACCGGCATCCAGGAGGCGTTCAATCTCGGCTGGAAGCTTGCGCGCGTGCTCGGTGCGGGCACGCCCGAGCGGCTGCTCGACACGTATCACGCGGAGCGTCATCCGATCGAGCGCGACGTGTTGCGGCAGACCGGTTTCGTCACGCAGATCGTCGAAGCCGAGCGCGGCGCGATGAAGCTGCTGCGCGATCATGTCGTGCCGCTGCTGGCGTCGTTCGGGCCGATGCGCGACGCGGTCCGGCGCACGGTCAGCGAACTCGGCGTGCAGTACCGGAAGAGTCCGCTCACGCTGGAGCGCGTGCTCGACGGCGGGCCGCGCGCCGGCGAACGTGCGCCCGACGCGCTGCTGCATGTGCTCGACGGGCCGCTCGGCCGGGCGCCCGGAACGGCGCGGTTATACGACCTTCACGATCCGGCGAGCTTCACGCTGCTGCTGCTGGAGGAGCCGCCGGATGCCGATGCCGGCGACGTGCCGCCGATGGCGGCGGACGCGCGGGAACTCGTGCAGGGGCTCGAACGGATCATGCCGGATGCGGTGCGCACCTGGCGCGTCACCGATGCCGCAGGCAACGGCGACGCCGGGCTTGCACAGGAATACGGCCGTTCGCGGCCGTCGTTTTATCTGCTGCGTCCCGACGGATATGTCGCCGTGCGCGGGCGCACGGCGACCGACGCGAACGCGCTGCTGCGCCACTGCGAAGGCTGGTTCGCGGGCCGGTCGCGGTCCGCGTAGCCGCGCGCTCAGGCGTTCGTCGCGGCGGGGGCGAGCGATTTGCCGTGCACGGCGATCGCGTCGCGCAGGATCGGCGCCGCGCGCTGCGCGGCTTCGCACGACGGATCGTCGAGCGCGGCGAGGAGCGCGCGGCGCATCCGCGGCTCCCAGAAGCGCCGGATATGGTCGGCAATGCCGGCCAGCGCTTCGTCGCGGTCGGGCATCGATTCGAAGAATGCGCCGATCTGGTTGGCCATGTCGATCAGGTGTCCGTTGTCCATCGCGTCCTCACTTGCCGGTCGTCGCGGCAGCGGCCGCACGGCGCTCGTGCAGGTCGAGCTGTTCGGCGTTGAAGCGCGCATACGCACGCTGCCAATCGGACGGTTGCGCGACCGGCAGCACCTGCACGGCCGTCACCTTGTACTCGGGGCAGTTCGTCGCCCAGTCGGAGCTGTCCGTCGTGATCACGTTCGCGCCCGATTCGGGGAAGTGGAACGTCGTGTACACGACGCCGGGCTGCATGCGTTCGGTCACGAGCGCGCGCAGTACCGTCTGTCCCGCGCGGGATTCGATGCCGACCCAGTCTCCGCTGCGGATGCCGCGATCCTGTGCATCGTGAGGATGGATCTCGAGGCGATCCTCTTCATGCCAGCGGACGTTCTCGGTGCGGCGCGTCTGCGCGCCGACGTTGTACTGCGACAGGATGCGGCCGGTCGTCAGGATCAGCGGATAGCGCGGCGTGACCTTCTCCGGCGATGCGATGAACTGCGTGATCACGAACCGGCCCTTGCCGCGCACGAAGCCGTCGATATGCATCGTCGGCGTGCCTTCCGGCGCGTGCTCGTTGCACGGCCACTGGATGCTGCCGAGCGCATCGAGCTTCGCGTACGACACGCCCGAGAAGGTCGGCGTGAGCCGGGCGATCTCGTCCATGATTTCCGATGGATGCGCGTAGTCCATCTCGTAGCCGAGCGCACGCGACAGCATCAGCGTGACTTCCCAGTCCGCGTAGCCGGCGAGCGGCGGCATGACCTTGCGCACGCGCGAGATGCGGCGTTCCGCGTTCGTGAACGTGCCGTCCTTTTCGAGGAACGACGAGCCGGGCAGCAGCACGTGCGCGTATTTCGCCGTCTCGTTCAGGAAGATGTCCTGAACGACGATGCACTCCATCGCCGACAACGCGGCCGCGACGTGCTGCGTGTTCGGATCCGACTGGACGATGTCCTCGCCCTGGCAGTAGAGACCCTTGAAGCTGCCGTCGAGCGCCGCATCGAACATGTTCGGAATGCGCAGGCCGGGTTCCGGCTGCAGTTTTGCCGACCATGCATCCTCGAACAGTGCACGCACGCCTGCGTCGCCGATGTGACGGTAGCCGGGCAGTTCGTGCGGGAACGAACCCATGTCGCACGAGCCCTGCACGTTGTTCTGGCCGCGCAGCGGATTGACGCCGACGCCTTCGCGGCCGACGTTGCCGGTCGCCATCGCGAGGTTCGCGATGCCCATCACCGTCGTCGAGCCCTGCGCGTGCTCGGTCACGCCCAGGCCGTAGTAGATCGCCGCGTTGCCGCCCGTTGCATAGAGGCGCGCGGCGGAGCGCACCAGCCCGGCCGGTACGCCCGTCACGTGTTCGGTCGCCTCGGGCGAATTGTCGGCGCGCGACACGAAGTCGCGCCATTGCTCGAACGCGCGTGTCTCGCAGCGTTCGGCGACGAATTCCTGCGCGACGAGCCCCTCGGTGACGATCACGTGCGCGAGCGCGTTGACGATCGCGACGTTGGTGCCGGGGCGCAGCTGCAGGTGGTGCGTGGCCTTCACGTGCGGGCCGTCGACGACGTCGATGCGGCGCGGGTCGATCACGATCAGCTTCGCGCCTTCGCGCACGCGTCGCTTCAGCCGCGAGCCGAACACCGGGTGGCCGTCGGTCGGGTTCGCCCCCATCACGACGATCACGTCGGCCTGGCCGACCGATGCGAAGGTCTGCGTGCCGGCCGATTCGCCGAGGGTTGTCTTCAGGCCGTAGCCGGTCGGCGAATGACATACGCGTGCGCAGGTGTCGACGTTGTTGTTGCCGAACGCGGCGCGCACCAGCTTCTGCACGAGGTAGGTTTCCTCGTTCGTGCAGCGCGACGACGTGATGCCGCCGATCGAATCGCGGCCGTACTTCTGCTGCAGCTTGCGGAACTGCGTTGCCGCGTAGGTCAGCGCTTCGTCCCAGCTGACTTCGCGCCACGGGTCGGTGATCTTCTCGCGGATCATCGGCTTCGTGATGCGGTCCTTGTGCGTTGCATAGCCCCATGCGAAGCGTCCCTTCACGCACGCATGACCTTCGTTCGCGAGGCCGTTCTTGTGCGGCGTCATGCGTACGACCTGCGTGCCCTTCATCTCGGCCTCGAACGAGCAACCGACGCCGCAATACGCGCAGGTCGTGACGACCGAGTGTTCGGCCTGACCGAGCCGGACGACCGATTTCTCCTGCAGCGTGGCGGTCGGACATGCCGCGACACAGGCGCCGCACGACACGCATTCCGACGCCATGAACGATTCGCTCTCACCCGCGGCGACGCGCGAGGCGAAGCCGCGCGAGGCGATCGTCAGCGCGAACGTGCCTTGCGTTTCCTCGCAGGCGCGCACGCAGCGGTTGCAGACGATGCATTTCGACGGATCGTACGTGAAGTACGGATTCGACTCGTCCTTCTTGTCCTGCAGATGGTTCGCGCCGTCGAAGCCGTAACGCACTCCCCGCAGGCCGACGACGCCCGCCATGTCCTGCAGTTCGCAATCGCCGTTCGCCGGGCAGGTGAGGCAGTCGAGCGGATGGTCGGAGATGTACAGCTCCATCACGTTGCGACGCAGCGACTGCAGCCGGTCGGACTGCGTGCGCACCTTCATGCCCGCTTCGGCCGGCGTCGTGCACGATGCCGGATAGCCGCGCCGGCCTTCGATCTCGACGAGGCACAGCCGGCACGAGCCGAACGGCTCGAGCGAATCGGTCGCGCAGAGCTTCGGCACGTTGACGCCGGCTTCGATCGCCGCGCGCATCACCGACGTGCCGGCCGGCACCGTCACCGGCCGGCCGTCGATGTCGAGCGTGACGTCGGTATCGGCATGCCGTTGCGGCGTGCCGTAGTCGGTATCGTCGAGCGGATCGCGGGCACGCGCCTGGGCGGCGCTCTTGCACGCGCATTGGCCCGAGCCGCAGCCGCCTTGGCGGACGTTGTTCGTGTCGAGGGACATGCAGGGCTCCTTCTGGGTCAGGCCGCAGCCTTGACCGGGCCCGACGCGGCATGCTGGCCGGCGGCGAGCCCGAAATCTTCGGGGAAATGGTCGAGCGCGGACAGCACCGGATAAGGCGTCATTCCGCCCATCGCGCACAGCGAACCGGCCAGCATCGTGTCGCACAGGTCGCGCAGCAGCGTGACCTGTCGCTCGGACGTGTCGCCGTGGCGGATGCGAGCGATCGTCTCGACGCCGCGCGTCGAGCCGATCCGGCACGGCGTGCACTTGCCGCACGATTCGATCGCGCAGAACTTCATCGCATATTCGGCCAGCTCGGCGAGGTTCGACGTGTCGTCGTGCAGCACGATGCCGCCGTGGCCGACTACCGCGCCGATCGCCGCATACGCTTCGTAGTCGAGCGGGATGTCCCACTGGTGATCGGGCAGATAGGTGCCGAGCGGGCCGCCGACCTGCGCGGCGCGGGCGGGCCGGCCGCTCGCGGTGCCGCCGCCGAAGTCGAACAGCAGCGTGCGCAGCGTGACGCCGAACGCGAGTTCGACGAGGCCGCCGTGGCGAATGTTGCCCGCGAGCTGGAACGGCAGCGTGCCGCGCGAGCGGCCCATCCCGTAGTCGCGATAGAACGCGGCGCCGCGCGCGAAGATCACGGGCGCCGTCGCGAGCGTGATGACGTTGTTGATGACGGTCGGCTGGCCGAACAGGCCGGCGAGCGCGGGCAGTGGCGGTTTCGCGCGCACGACGCCGCGCTTGCCCTCGAGCGATTCGAGCAGCGCCGTTTCCTCGCCGCATACGTACGCGCCCGCGCCTTTCGCGACATGCAACTCGAACGCATGCGCGGAGCCGAGCACGTGTTCGCCGAGCCAGCCGGCGGCGCGCGCGCGGACGATCGCGGCTTCGAGCGTGGCGATTGCGTGCGGATATTCGCTGCGCACGTAGATGTAGCCGACCGTCGCGCCTGTCGAGATGCCCGCGATGATCATCCCCTCGATCAGGCAGTACGGATCGCATTCCATGAGCAGGCGGTCGGAAAACGTGCCCGAATCGCCTTCGTCGGCATTGCAGACGATGTATTTCTGCGCGGCGGACGCATGCCGGACCGTGCGCCACTTGATGCCGGCCGGAAACGCCGCGCCGCCGCGTCCGCGCAGCCCCGACTCGATCAGCGTTTCGCACGCGGCATCGCCGTCCAGTGCCAGCGCCTGCTTCAGGCCGGCAAGGCCCTCGTGTTGCAGATAGTCGTCGATCGACAGCGGATCGGTCAGGCCGATGCGCGCGAACGTGAGACGTTGCTGGCGCGCGAGATAGGGCAGCGCGTCGACGAGGCCGACCCCGCTCGGATGTGCGCCGCCGTCGAGCCAGTTCGCATCGAACAGGGCCGGCACGTCGGCGGCCGACAGGTTCGCATAGCCGATTCGGCCGGCGGCCGTGCCGATCTCGACGAGCGGTTCGAGCCATAGCAGCCCGCGCGAACCGTTGCGCACCAGCTCGACGGCGATGCCGCGCCGTCCGGCTTCCGCCGCGATCGCGGCGGCCAGTGCGTCGGCGCCGAGTGCGAGGGCGGACGAATCGCGGGGAACGTAGATGCGGGTCGTCATGCGGCCTCCGGGGTGCGGGCGACGGCGTCGGCCAGCAGCGCGTCGAATGTCTCCGGCGTGACCTTCGCATGCAGCACGTCGTTGATCGTCAGCGACGGCGACTGCGCGCACAGCCCGAGGCAATAGACCGATTCGAGCGCGACGTCGCCGGGCGCGTGCGTGTCGGCATCGTCGCCGTGCGCCGCGTCGAACCGGCAGCCGGTGCGGGCTTCCGCATGGGCGGCCAGCGCCTCGCAGCCCATGCTGCGGCACGCTTCGGCGCGGCACATCCGGATCGTGACCCGTGCGGGCGGCGCGGTACGGAAGTGGTGGTAGTAGGTCAGCACGCCGTGCACTTCCGCGCGCGACAGGTTCAACGCCCTGGCGAGCGGGGCGACGCAGCCCGGCGGCACGTAGCCCGCGTCGTCCTGGATCGCGTGCAGAATCGCCACGAGCGACCGTCCGGCGCGCGCATGGCGCTCGACGAGCGCGTCGGGCGCATGGGAATTCGGGGACATCGGTTGTGCTCCTCCAAAGTCTCATATGCGCTGACAATTCATATAGTGCGCATCGTGGCTTTGTTTTGATTGATTTTGACCAACGATAAGCGGAAGATCTGGCGGTCGCAATAGGAAATCGGAGTGCATAATTGATTCGCATCGAATGCGACGCGTATCTGACCGTGCGCGACACGGAAGGCCGCACGGCGAGCCTGTCCGACGTCGCGCCGTTGCTGGAACTCGTGGCCGACACGGGCAGCATTGCACAGGCCGCGCAAGCGAAAGGGCTGTCCTACCGGCATGCATGGGGCATGCTGCGTGCGCTCGAGGCGTGTATCGGCGGCGAGCTGATCGAAACCGCGCGGGGCAAGGGGTCGACGCTGTCGGCACTCGGGCAGGCGGTCGTCGATGCGCAGCGCCTCGCGCGTGACCGGCTCGACGGGAACCTGCGCACGCTGGCGGCCGAAGTGGCGAGCGATCTGAACCGGCGGCTTGCGCGGCGCGACGGCGCCGTGCGCATTCACGCGTCGCACGGCTATGCGGTTGCGACGCTCGTTTCCGCGCTCGTCGATGCGCAGGCGGCCGTCGACATCAAGTATCGCGAGAGCGTCGAGGCCGTGCAGGCCCTTGCCCGTGGCGAATGCGACCTGGCCGGCTTCCATCTGCCGCGCGGCGCGTTTCGCGCGCAGTGCGCGCAGATCTACCGGCCGTGGCTCGACGACACGCGCCACGTGCTGATCCACCTGACGCGCCGTCAGCAGGGGCTGTTCGTGCCGCGCGGCAACCCGAAGCAGGTACGCGGGCTCGCGGATCTCGCGCGCAGCGACATCCGTTTCGTCAATCGCCAGCCGGGGTCCGGCACGCGCATGCTGCTCGATCTCGCGCTGCGCGCGATCGGCATCGACCCCGAGCGTATCGACGGCTATGCGTCGGCCGAGCTCACGCATTCGGCGATCGCGGCGTTCGTCGCGAGCGGAATGGCCGATCTCGGCTTCGGCGTCGAGCCGGCCGCCCATCATTTCGGGCTCGATTTCATCCCGGTCGTCGACGAAGACTATTACTTCGCGTGCGAACGCGCGCGGCTCGACGCACGGCCGCTGGCTGCCGTGCTCGCGCTGTTGCGCGACCCGCGCTTCGTCGAGCGCGTCGCCCATCTGGACGGCTATGACCCGGGCGCATGCGGAACGCTCACGAGCGTCGCGACAGGCCTGGCCGGTGGCGACGGCGCGGGCGTGCCCGGCGGCAATTCCCGGTAACCGGGACACGATTGACCCGCAATGCAGCAGCGAGGGTTTTGCGCTACGCTTGCCGCTTGATCAACGTTTCGACAGGTACGCCGTTCAAGCGTCATCCCGCCATGAAATTTTCCGTTCCCCTCGCCGCGGCAGCGTTGACCGCGGGGCTACTGGCCGCTGTTTCGCCGTTTGCGTTCGCGCAGAATTCCCCCGGTGTCCCCGGCGGCATCCTGAGCGATCAGTTTCGCCTGAACGAGCATCCGCAGATGCCGTTCGCCGCGTCGGCGCCGTCGCAGAAATACCAGAGCGGCAAGAAGTCGGCGTTGCGCCGCAAGGGCGACATGGGCGATCCGAACGGCTGCAACCTGAAGTGCCCGATGGACAGCCAGTAACGCCGTGCCGGTTCGACGGGCCGATGCGGACCCGTTCCGGCCTGACCGACTGACCTGCGGCGCGGAAGGCGCCGCACACGATCCCGCGCCGTTCGAGCCCCGCGAAGCGTTGCCGCTTCGCGGGGCTTTTGCTTTCATGCGAGCCGCGTGCGGTCCGGTCCGGGACGATGCTCGTACGGGCTCGTCACCGGCCGGACGGATGGTCTAGGGTTAACCCGTAAATCAGGAAGAATGCCTTCCAGAAACCTGCCTTATTCTTAAGCACCCGCCTACATAAACTTCGGGTTGTCAGCGCTGAACAAGGTGTTCACCGCAAACACAGACAAATCTGGAGGTAGGTCATCATGAAGTCGCTCGTTCAAGCCGTCGTTGTTGCTGCTGCCCTTGTTGCCCCGGTCGTGTCGTTCGCCCAGTCGGGTTCGACGATCACCCGCGCACAGGTTCGTGCCGAACTGGTTCAACTGCAGCAGGCCGGTTACAACTCCGCTCGCGGTGAAGATCCGCACTATCCGGAAGCGATCCAGGCGGCAACTGCCCGTGTCGCGGAGCAGCAGCGTGCCGCGCTGGCGCAGTCGCAAGGCGCCGATGTCAGCGGGTACGGCGCACAGGTGCAGGGTGCGTCGGCGTCGGGTTCACGTGCAATGGGCGTGCGTCCGGCCAGCGCCGAAGAAATGAAGTCGCTGTATCGCGGCAGCTAAACCGCGCTCCGCCCGGCATGCGGGAGCACCGGGTGCGACGAAGCGTCGCGCCGGGCTTGCGCGCCGGGCCGGCCGCCGCCCGGTGTGATCGATGAATGCGCGGGCGCGGCAGAACACCTGAACCTCCTGTCGCCGGTACGCCGGTGGCATTCCGCCCGGCCCGCCCGTGGCTGGGCGCTTTTTCGGAAGGAGAGGGGCGTGGTATCGCCGGCAACAAAAAACCCCGCAGACTTGCGTCATGCGGGGTTCGTGCGGCTAGCGCGGAATTTGGTGGAGGCGGCGGGAATCGAACCCGCGTCCAGAAGCGCTCCACGACTAGTTCTACATGTTTAGTTCGGTCTTTTGATTTAACCGCAGCGACGCGGACGAACACGCTGCACTACGGCGATTCGCTAGATTTTCGACCCTGGCGTCGCGACGCCGACAGGGCTTAACTGACGTAAATGACCTCTGGCGGTATTGCTACCGGTCTTGCGACACTAGCCCGTCAGTGAACTAGGCAGAGGACGGCGGCCCTTAGGCTGCCAGTGCGAACGTATCGTCGTTTGCAGTTACGATTTTCCCATTGATTAACGAGGTGACGGGTCCTCGACATGCCCTAGCCGCTTCACAACCCCTGTCGAAACCAGGTCGCCCCCGCGGATAAGATCGATCATTATAGCCCAACATCGCGCAGCAGGTCGCGTAGTTGCTGCGTCGTGTCGACCAGATGCTGGGCTTGCCAGTCGGCCGGCGCGGCGCCGTCGCCGCAGTAGCCGTAAGCGGCCGCAACCGTTGCCATGCCGGCAGCGCTGCCGGCCTGAATGTCGCGCAGGTCGTCGCCGACGTAGACGATACGCGCGGGCGCGAGCGTCAGCTGCCCGGCTGCATGCAGCAGCGGGGCCGGATGCGGCTTCGGATGCGGCGTCGTATCGCCCCCGACGACGCAGGCAGCGCGCGGCGCGAGGCCGAGCAGACCGACGAGCGGCGCCGTGAGTCGCATCGCCTTGTTCGTGACGATGCCCCAGCGTACGCCGCGCGCATCGAGTTCGTCGAGCACGTCGCCGATGCCGGGGAACAGCGTCGTATGCACGCACAGATCCGACGCATAGTTGGCCAGGAACTCGTCGCGCATCGCTTCATAGCCGGGCGTGTGCGGATCGATGCCGAACGCGCCGCCGAGCAGGCCGCGCGCGCCGGCCGAGGCCAGCGGGCGCAGCACGTCGAGCGGTGTCTCGGGCAGATCGCGCACGCGCTGCATCTTGTTGACGGCCGCCGCGAGATCGGGCGCCGTGTCGGCGAGCGTGCCGTCCAGATCGAACAGCACGGCATCGCAGTGCAGCAGGCGCGGTTCGTCGAGTACGGCCCGCGCGGTCGAGAGGGGAGTCGTCATGCCGGTCTGAGGGTCACGCGCCGCGGCGGCACGCGACGAGATAGTTGATGTCGGTGTCGTTCGACAGCGCGAAGCGCTTGCCGATCGGGTGATACGTGATGCCCTTGATCTCCACCACGTGCAGATCCGTCGCGCGCACGAAGCCGGCCAGTTCCGACGGGCGGATGAAGCGCGCGTAGTCGTGCGTGCCCTTCGGCAGCATTTGCGCGATGTACTCCGCGCCGATGACCGCGAACAGATACGACTTCAGGTTGCGGTTCAGGGTCGAGAAGAACACCCAGCCGCCCGGCTTCACGAGCGTCGCGCAGGCGGATACGACACCGGCGGGCGACGGCACGTGCTCGAGCATTTCCATGCACGTGACGACATCGTAGCTGCCCGGTTCGCGCGCGGCGATCGCTTCGGCGGCGATCGCCTCGTAGTCCACCGAGATGCCGCTTTCGAGGCTGTGCAGATCCGCGACGCCGAGCGCCTCGGTCGACAGGTCGATGCCCTTCACCTGGGCGCCGAGTCCGGCCATCGATTCGGACAGGATGCCGCCGCCGCACCCGATATCGAGCGCGCGCTTGCCGGCCAGATGCGCATGCGCGTCGATCCAGCCGAGTCGGACCGGGTTCAGGTCGTGCAGCGGCTTGAATTCGGCATTCGGATCCCACCACCGATGGGCGAGGTCGCTGAATTTCTGGAGTTCGTGCGGATCGGCGTTGGTCATGTCGGCAAGCGGGCTACGGGAGGAGGGCGGTGCTGCGTTTCGTCAGCCCCGAGTATATAAGAAGCGGACGAGCGGCGAAGCGGCGTGCGCCCGGACGGGCGTCAAAGAAAAAGCCCCGCCGGAGCGGGGCTTTGAAGCAGTCGAAAACCGCGGCTTAGTTTGCCGGAACGGTCGTCTTCTGGACTTCTTGCGTACCAACCACTTCGACTTCCACGCGGCGGTCCGGTGCGAGGCACGCGATGAGTTGCTTGCGGTTCTTCTGGTTGCAGCCCGTCGTAACCGGGTTGCGCTTGCCCTTGCCTTCCGTGTAGATCTTGTTGGCCGGCACACCCTTGCTGACCAGGTAGGACTTGACGGCTTGCGCACGGCGCAGCGACAGACGGTCGTTGTACTTGTCCGAACCGATGCGGTCCGTGTAGCCCGTTGCGACGACCACTTCCGTGTTCATGCCTTCGATCTTCGCAGCCAGTTCGTCCAGCTTTTGCTTGCCCAGCGGCTTGAGCGTTGCCTTGTCGAAGTCGAACAGTGCGTCAGCTTGATACGTGATCTTCTGGCTCGAGATCACCGGAGCGACCTGAGGAGCGACCGGCGGCTGCGGTGCCTGGGCGACCAGCGCGCCATCGCACTTTGCGTTGGCGGTGGCCGGCGTCCAGAAGGCATCACGCCAGCAGAGCTCGTTCGTACCGTTCATCCACACCCATTCGCCCGTGCCGTTCACCCAGTTGTCATTGACGGCTTGACGCGATGCCGGGACCGACTGTGCCGAAGCGGATGCAGCCATAACTGCGGTAGCTGCAATGAACGCGAGCTTTGAAAGTTTATTCATATTTCTCCTCTCGAAATTGAGATTACCGCAGGTTTACTGCGAGCTTGTTGACGGTGACAAGTCATACATTGCTCGAAGTATAACATTGGTGCGGCACAAAAAACGCGGCACCGCTCTGTGTAGACTTCGAGCAGCGTCTAACTTTCAGTGCGTTGGCATTTTGCCATATCGTTCCCCTCCTACGAAAAAAAATCCTCCCCACCCTAAGATCGCTTCAACTTTGTGGTGCATGCGCAACACCGGCCTGCCGTAACTTTCAGAGATTGTCAAGAGTGGGGTGGCGAAATTGCGCGAATGAGCCAGGCTGTTTACTTGTGCGTGCGAAACGGCTGGGGAATTTCCTGCGACGCCGGGTCGCGGGGGAATCGGGGTGCGCGATTCCGCGGGTTCGGCGCCGCCGCAATTTTTGCTGTTTACATATAGAGGGGGCGGCGAATTGGCGGTGGATGGGCGCATGTTAGAATCTCGCGTTGCGTTGCGCATGCAGCGCCCACGCGAAAGGCGTTCGCCGTCTTCGCTCCGAAACGATACGGATACATGGATCAATTCGCCAAAGAGACCCTGCCCACCTCCCTAGAGGAGGAAATGCGCCGTTCGTATCTCGATTACGCGATGAGCGTGATCGTCGGACGTGCCCTCCCGGATGTCCGCGATGGCCTGAAACCCGTGCACCGGCGCGTGTTGTTCGCGATGCACGAACTGAACAACGACTGGAACCGTGCGTACAAGAAGTCGGCGCGTATCGTCGGCGACGTGATCGGTAAGTATCACCCTCACGGCGATACCGCGGTCTACGACACGATCGTGCGGATGGCGCAGGATTTCTCGCTGCGCTACATGCTGGTCGACGGGCAAGGCAACTTCGGCTCCATCGATGGCGACAATGCCGCCGCGATGCGTTACACCGAAATTCGCATGGCGAAGATCGGCCACGAGCTGCTCGCCGACATCGACAAGGAAACGGTCGATTTCGAGCCGAACTACGACGGCAACGAAACGCAGCCGTCGGTCCTGCCGTCGCGCATCCCGAACCTGCTGATCAACGGTTCGTCGGGCATTGCGGTCGGCATGGCGACCAACATCCCGCCGCACAACCTGAACGAAGTCGTCGACGCGTGCCAGCACCTGCTGGGCAACCCGGAAGCGACGATCGACGAGCTGATCGAGATCATCCCGGCGCCGGATTTCCCGACGGCCGGCATCATCTACGGCGTCGCCGGCGTGCGCGACGGCTACCGCACCGGGCGCGGGCGCGTCGTGATGCGCGCGGCCACGCACTTCGAGGAGATCGACCGCGGTCAGCGGATGGCGATCATCGTCGACGAGCTGCCGTACCAGGTGAACAAGCGCTCGCTGCTCGAGCGGATCGCCGAGTTGGTCAACGAGAAGAAGCTCGAGGGCATTTCCGACATCCGCGACGAGTCCGACAAGAGCGGCATGCGCGTCGTGATCGAGCTCAAGCGCGGCGAAGTGCCGGAAGTGGTGCTGAACAACCTGTACAAGGCGACCCAGCTCCAGGATACGTTCGGCATGAACATGGTCGCGCTCGTCGACGGCCAGCCGAAGCTGCTGAACCTGAAGGAAATCCTGCAGTGCTTCCTGTCGCACCGACGCGAAGTGCTGACGCGCCGCACGATCTACGAACTGCGCAAGGCCCGCGAACGCGGCCACGTGCTCGAAGGTCTCGCGGTCGCGCTCGCCAACATCGACGAGTTCATCGCGATCATCAAGGCCGCGCCGACGCCGCCGATCGCGAAGCAGGAGTTGATGGCGAAGTCGTGGGATTCGTCGCTCGTGCGCGAGATGCTGACGCGCGCCGAGGCCGAGAACGCGACGGCCGGCGGCGGCGCCGCGTATCGTCCGGAAGGCCTGAACCCCGCATTCGGGATGCAGGGCGACGGGCTGTACCGCCTGTCCGACACGCAGGCCCAGGAAATCCTGCAGATGCGCCTGCAGCGCCTGACCGGCCTCGAGCAGGACAAGATCATCGGTGAATACCGCGAAGTGATGGCGCAGATCGCCGACCTGCTGGACATCCTCGCACGCCCCGAGCGGATCACGACGATGATCGGCGAGGAGCTGGCCACGGTGAAGGCCGAATTCGGCGACGCGCGCCGCTCGAAGATCGAGCTGAACGCGACCGAGCTGAATACGGAAGACCTGATCACGCCGCAGGACATGGTCGTCACGATGTCGCACGCGGGCTACGTGAAGTCGCAGCCGCTGTCCGAGTACCGCGCGCAGAAGCGCGGCGGGCGCGGCAAGCAGGCGACGCAGATGAAGGAAGACGACTGGATCGAAACGCTGTTCATCGCGAACACGCACGACTACATCCTGTGCTTCTCGAACCGCGGCCGCGTGTACTGGGTCAAGGTCTACGAAGTGCCGCAGGGCTCGCGCAACTCGCGCGGCCGCCCGATCGTCAACATGTTCCCGCTGCAGGAAGGCGAGAAGATCAACGTCGTGCTGCCGGTCAAGGAATTCTCGGCCGACAAGTTCGTGTTCATGGCGACGTCGCTCGGCACCGTGAAGAAGACGCCGCTCGAGGCATTCAGCCGTCCGATGAAGAAGGGCATCATCGCGGTCGGTCTCGACGACGGCGATTTCCTGATTGGGGCGTCGATCACCGACGGCGCACACGACGTGATGCTGTTCTCCGACGCCGGCAAGGCCGTGCGCTTCGACGAGAACGACGTGCGTCCGATGGGCCGCGAGGCGCGCGGCGTGCGCGGCATGCAGCTCGAGGACGGGCAGCAGGTCATCGCGCTGCTGGTTGCCGGCAGCGAGGAGCAGACGGTGCTTACCGCGACCGAGAACGGTTACGGCAAGCGCACGCCGATCACCGAGTACACCCGCCACGGGCGCGGCACGAAGGGTATGATCGCGATCCAGACGTCCGAGCGCAACGGCAAGGTCGTGGCCGCGACGCTCGTGGATGCCGAGGATCAGATCATGCTGATCACGACGGCGGGCGTGTTGATACGCACCCGTGTATCGGAGATCCGCGAGATGGGACGGGCCACGCAAGGTGTTACACTCATCAGTCTCGATGAGGGTACCAAGCTCTCCGGCCTGCAGCAGATCGCGGAGGCGGAAGAGGGCGATGGCGAGGCCGACGAGGCGTCGGACGGCGAAGCCTGAAGAACGGATGAGACTCTGGCCGCCGCGGGCGAAAAGCGCCGCGGCCGGTGAGCAACCATTCAAATTTCCAAAAGGGAGTGATGATGCAAAAGCAATTCAAGCAACTGGTCCTGCTGGCTGCACTGGTGCCGACGTTCGCGATGGCGCAGGCGCTGTCGAATTCCGCACCTGCTGCGCCGGCGGCAGCTGCGCCGATCGACGCTGACAAGAAGGCGGCGATCAAGGATCTGCTCGACGCGATCGACGCGCCGAAGCTCGTGTCGGCAATCGGCAACAGCGCCGAAATGCAGGCCAAGCAACTCGTGCCGGCGATCCTGTCGGACGCGCTGTCGGAAAACAAGACGCTGAACGACAAGCAGAAGCAGGCTGCCGTTCCGACGCTGCAGAAGAACGCCGTGCCGAAGCTGGTCGACGGCGCGGGCAAGGTGTTCGGCACGCAGCAGTTCCAGAACGACGCGATGTCGGCTCAGTACGATGCGTACGCAAAGTACTACAGCACGTCGGAAATCAAGGATCTGACGACGTTCTACAAGAGCCCGACGGGCCGCAAGTTCATCCAGGTTCAGGATCAGGTCGGCCGCGACGTGGTCAACGGCCTGATGCAGAAGTACATGCCGCAAGCGATCCAGGCAACGCGTACGCAGGCTGACAAGGAAGTCGCAGCAGTCAAGCCGGGCAAGTAAAGCCGTCCGGGCACGCTCCCGGCCGTTCGGCCGGGTTTGGCGGGAGCCTGACGACAGTGCGATAATGGCCGTTTGCGCGCGAGCGCAAGCGGCCATTTCTTTTCTGGCGCGTTCCGCCGGCGGCAAGCCGGTCGCGTCCCTTCCGAGGTTTTCACGATGCGCGTCTTTAATTTCTCCGCCGGCCCCGCGGCGATGCCCGAGGAAGTGCTGCGGCAGGCCGCCGACGAGATGCTCGACTGGCACGGCAGCGGCATGAGCGTGATGGAGATGAGCCATCGCGGCAAGGAATTCATGTCGATCCACGAGGCTGCGCTGGCCGACCTGCGCGACCTGCTCGGCGTGCCGGCGAGCCACCGGATCCTGTTCCTGCAGGGCGGCGGTATCGCGGAAAACGCGATCGTGCCGATGAACCTGCTCGGCTCGCGCAAGACGGCCGACTTCGTCGTGACGGGCTCGTGGTCGCAGAAATCGTTCAACGAGGCGAAGCGGTACGGCACGCCGCATCTCGCCGCGACCGGCAAGACGGAAGACGGCTTCACGCGCGCGCCCGCGCGCGCCGAATGGCAGCTGTCGGACGATCCGGCCTACGTGCATCTGTGTACCAACGAGACGATCGACGGCGTCGAGACGTTCGAGATCCCCGATCTCGGCGACGTGCCGCTGGTCGCGGACGTCTCGTCGCACATCCTGTCGCGCCCGATGGACGTCGCGAAATACGGCGTGCTGTTCGGCGGCGCGCAGAAGAACATCGGGATGGCCGGCGTGACGCTCGTGATCGTGCGCGAGGACCTGCTCGATCGTGCGCTGTCGATCTGCCCGTCCGCGTTCGAATGGAAGACCATCGCCGAGAACAATTCGCTGTACAACACGCCGCCCACCTACGCGATCTACATCGCGGGCCTCGTGTTCCAGTGGCTGAAGCGGCAGGGCGGCCTCGAAGCGATCGAGGCACGCAATATCGAAAAAGCGAAGCTGCTCTACGACACGATCGATGCGAGCGGTTTTTATCTGAACAAGGTCGAGCCGGCAGCGCGTTCACGGATGAACGTGCCGTTTTTCCTGGCCGACGAAGCGCGCAACGAAGACTTCCTTGCCGGCGCAAAGGCGCGCGGGCTGCTGCAGCTGAAGGGCCACAAGTCCGTCGGCGGCATGCGGGCGTCGATCTACAACGCGGTGCCGCTCGAGGGCGTGAAAGCGCTCGTCGAGTACATGAAGGACTTCGAGCAGCGCGGCGCCTGACGGCGGCGCGGTTCAAACAGCACGGCAAAACGCATGGACGACGAACTGAATTCCCGCCTGAAACCGCTGCGCGATCGCATCGACGCGATCGACGCGCAACTGATCGCGCTCCTGAACCAGCGCGCCGCAGTGGCGCTGGAGGTGGGCGAGGTCAAGAAGCATTTCAACGCGCCGGTGTTCCGGCCCGAGCGCGAGTTGCAGGTGATCGCGCGGCTGCAGGACATGAGCGCGGGGCCGCTCGCGAGCGAGCACATCAGCGCGATCTGGCGCGAGATCATGGCGGCGAGCCGCGCGCTCGAGCAGACGATCCACGTCGCGTTCCTCGGTCCGGTGGGCACGTATAGCGAGCAGGCGATGCTCGAATATTTCGGTCAGTCGATCGAAGGATTGCCGTGCCCGTCGATCGACGAAGTGTTCCGCTCGGTCGAGGCCGGCGCGTCGGCGTTCGGCATCGCGCCGGTCGAGAATTCGACCGAAGGTGCGGTGTCGCGCACGCTCGACCTGCTGCTGCAGACGCAACTGCTGATCAGCGGCGAGCTTGCGCTGCCCATCCATCACAACCTGCTCACGCAGGGCGGCTCGCTCGACGGCGTGAAGCGCGTCTGCGCGCATGCGCAGGCGCTTGCGCAATGCCAGCAGTGGCTCGCGGCGAATGCGCCGCAACTCGAGCGGCAGGCGGTGGCGAGCAACGCGGAGGCGGCGCGTCTCGCGGCGGCCGATCCGACCGTCGCGGCGATCGCGGGCGACCGCGCGGCCGCGCACTACGGCTTGCAGATCGCGTTCTCGCTGATCCAGGACGATCCGCACAACCGCACGCGCTTCGTGATCGTCGGCAAGCAGCCGGCCGGGCCGAGCGGCCACGACCAGACGTCCCTGATCGTGTCGGTGAAGAACGAACCGGGCGCCGTGTTCAAGCTGCTCGAGCCGCTGGCGCGGCACGGCGTGTCGATGACGCGCTTCGAGTCGCGTCCGGCGCGCATCGGCACGTGGGAGTACTACTTCTACATCGATATCGAAGGGCACCGGGACGATGCGGCGGTCGCGGCCGCGCTTGCGGAACTCGGCCAGAAGGCCGCGTTCCTGAAGATACTCGGTTCGTATCCGCGCGCACGCTGATGCGCGGCGGCCCGTCGCCTGCCCGTGCGGGCGGTGCGGCCGTGCGGGCAAGGCAGGCCGGTCGGTGCTGCCGGAGGCGGGTTCGGGCGGTATCCGGCGCAGGTCGCGCCGGGTGCGGGCCCGTTGCCCGAAATCTGGAATTCCGTGCGCGGGGCGTCGTTCCGCGCGCGTAACTTGGTTCTAGTCGTGTCAGGCTTTGCATTCAACAAACTGGTCATCCTCGGCGTCGGCCTGATCGGCGGATCGCTGGCCCGTGCGCTGCGCGAGCGCGCGCCGGGCGGTGCGGGCGAGATCGTCGGCGTGGGTCGTTCCCGTGCGTCCGTCGACCGGGCGCTTGCGCTCGGCGTGATCGACCGCGTGGCGGCGCTCGATGACGACGCGCAATTGAGCGACGCGTTGGCCGGTGCCGATCTCGTGCTGCTGGCCGCCCCCGTCGCGCAGACGGGGCCGCTGCTCGCGCGCATCGCGCCGTGGCTCACCGATGCAACGATCGTCACCGACGCGGGCAGCACCAAGTCCGACGTCGTCGCGGCCGCGCGCGAAGCGCTCGGCGCGCGGATCGCACAGTTCGTGCCGGGTCATCCGATCGCCGGCCGCGAGTCGAGCGGCGTCGAGGCCGCGTTGCCGGATCTGTACGTCGGCCGCAACGTCGTGCTGTGCCCGTTGCCGGAGAACGCGCCCGAATCGGTCGCGCGGATCGAGGCGATGTGGCGCGCGACCGGCGCAGACGTGCGCACGATGAGCACCGAGCAGCACGATCGCGTGTTCGCGTCGATCAGCCATCTGCCGCATGTGCTGTCGTTCGCGCTCGTCGAACAGATCCTCGGCGAGGCCGACGCGGAACTGAAATTCTCGTACGCGGCGGGCGGCTTCCGCGATTTCACGCGCATCGCGGCGTCGAGCCCGGAAATGTGGCGCGACGTGTGCGTCGCGAACCGCGCGGCGCTGCTCGACGAACTCGACGGCTACACGCGCGTGCTCACGCGGCTGCGCGCGGCGATCGACGCCGGCGACGGCGCGGCGCTCGAAGCCGTGTTCACGCGCTCGCGCACCGCGCGCAAGGCATGGCAGGAGCGCGGCGGCAAGCCCGCCGCCGAACCGGTCAAGAAATAACAGGACGATTCCCATGGACTATCTCGATCTCGGCCCGTACACCAGCGCTTCGGGCACCGTGCGTCTGCCCGGCTCGAAGAGCATTTCGAACCGCGTGCTGCTGCTCGCGGCGCTGGCCGAAGGCGAAACGACGATCACCAACCTGCTCGACTCCGACGACACGCGCGTGATGCTCGACGCACTCGGCACGCTCGGCGTGAAGCTCGCGCGCGACGGCGACACCTGTGTCGTCACGGGCACGCGCGGCGCATTCACCGCGAAGACGGCCGACCTGTTCCTCGGCAACGCAGGCACGGCCGTGCGGCCGCTGACCGCTGCGCTCGCGGTGAACGGCGGCGACTATCGCGTGCACGGCGTGCCGCGCATGCACGAGCGGCCGATCGGCGATCTCGTCGACGGCCTGCGGCAGATCGGCGCGCAGATCGACTACGAGCTGAACGACGGCTACCCGCCGCTGCGGATCAGGCCCGCGACGATTGCCGTCGACGCACCGATTCGCGTGCGCGGCGACGTGTCGAGCCAGTTCCTCACGGCGCTGCTGATGACGCTGCCGCTGGTGAAGGCGAAGGACGGCAGGATCGTCGTCGAGGTCGACGGCGAGTTGATTTCGAAGCCGTACATCGACATCACGATCCGGTTGATGGAGCGTTTCGGCGTGACCGTCGAGCGCGACGGCTGGCAGCGCTTCGTCGTGCCGGCCGGCGTCCGCTACCGTTCGCCGGGGCGGATCATGGTCGAGGGCGATGCGTCGTCCGCTTCGTACTTCCTCGCGGCCGGCGCGCTCGGCGGCGGCCCGCTGCGTGTCGAGGGCGTGGGGCGCGCGAGCATCCAGGGCGACGTCGGTTTCGCGAATGCGCTGATGCAGATGGGTGCGAACGTGACGATGGGCGACGACTGGATCGACGTGCGCGGCATCGGCCACGACCACGGCAAGCTCGAGCCGATCGACATGGACTTCAACCTGATCCCCGACGCGGCGATGACCATCGCGGTCGCGGCGCTGTTCGCGAACGGCACGAGCACGCTGCGCAACATCGCGAGCTGGCGCGTGAAGGAAACCGATCGCATCGCCGCGATGGCGACCGAGCTGCGCAAGGTCGGCGCCACCGTCGAGGAAGGCCCCGACTACCTCGTCGTCACGCCGCCGCACAAGCTCACGCCGAACGCGGCGATCGATACGTACGACGATCACCGGATGGCGATGTGCTTCTCGCTCGTCAGCCTGGGCGGCGTGCCCGTGCGGATCAACGATCCGAAGTGCGTCGGCAAGACGTTCCCCGACTATTTCGACCGCTTCGCCGCGCTCGCCAAAGCCTGACCCGACTGTTCCGATGAAATCGACCCGACCCTTTCACCCGACTCCCGTCATCACGATCGACGGCCCGACCGCTTCCGGCAAGGGCACCGTCGCGGCGCTCGTCGCCGCGCACCTCGGCTTCCACCTGCTCGACAGCGGCGCGCTGTACCGGCTTGCCGCGCTCGCGAGCGTACGCTACGGCATCGAGGCAGAGGACATCGACGCGCTCGTGAAGCTGATCGACGACCTGCACATCACGTTCCGCGAGGGCTGCGCGCAGCTGGACGGCGTCGACGTGTCGAACGACATCCGCGCCGAGGCGGTCGGCAACCGCGCATCGGCGATCGCCGTGCACGGGCCCGTGCGCACCGCGCTCGTCGCGCGCCAGCGCGCGTTCCGCAAGACGCCGGGCCTCGTTGCGGACGGGCGCGACATGGGTACCGTGATCTTCCCCGACGCGGTGCTGAAGGTGTTCCTGACGGCCAGCGCCGAGGCGCGCGCGACCAGACGGCATAAGCAATTGATGCAAAAAGGTTTTTCTGCTAATATAGATGACTTGCTCCGGGATCTTCGTGAGCGTGACGCGCGCGACAGCAATCGCGCGGCCGCGCCGCTGAAGCCCGCGGCAGACGCCAGGCTGCTCGATACGTCGGCGCTTTCGGTCGATGAAGCCGTCGATCAGGTGCTGCAGTGGTATCGGGCGCTCGGCCAGCCCGCCTGAGAATGCGGGCAGCGGTAGGTGCTCCGCGCCGCAAGCGCGAAGCGTGTTTCGAACCCTTAACCCCGTGTGGTTTTCGATCTGGCCCTTTCAGCCTGCCATTCCGGCCGGCGTGGCACAGCGAGCCATGCACAATCAGATTTTTATGTCCGACCTGCAAACCTCCAACCCGAATACCGAATCCTTTGCGGCTCTGTTCGAAGAGTCGCTGACCCGCCAAGACATGCGCGCCGGCGAAGTGATTTCCGCCGAAGTCGTGCGCGTCGACCACAACTTCGTGGTCGTCAATGCAGGCCTGAAGTCCGAGGCTTACATTCCGATCGAGGAATTCCTGAACGATCAGGGCGAGGTTGAGGTGCAGTCGGGCGATTTCGTGTCCGTCGCGATCGACGCACTCGAAAACGGCTACGGCGACACGATCCTGTCGCGCGACAAGGCGAAGCGCCTTGCATCGTGGCTGTCGCTGGAAAAGGCTCTCGACAACAACGAACTCGTCACCGGCACGATCACCGGCAAGGTGAAGGGCGGCATGACCGTGATGGTCAACGGCATCCGCGCGTTCCTGCCGGGTTCGCTGGTCGACACGCGTCCGGTCAAGGACACGACCCCGTACGAAGGCAAGACGCTCGAGTTCCGCGTGATCAAGCTCGATCGCAAGCGTAACAACGTCGTGCTGTCGCGTCGTGCAGTGATCGAGGCAACGCAAGGCGAAGAGCGCGCGAAGCTGCTCGAAACGCTGAAGGAAGGCGCGATCGTCAACGGTGTGGTCAAGAACATCACCGACTACGGCGCGTTCGTCGACCTCGGCGGCATCGACGGCCTGCTGCACATCACCGACATCGCATGGCGTCGTGTGCGTCACCCGAGCGAAGTCCTGTCGGTTGGCCAGGAAGTCACCGCGAAGATCCTCAAGTTCGACCAAGAGAAGAACCGCGTCTCGCTGGGCATCAAGCAACTGGGCGACGATCCGTGGGAAGGCATCTCGCGTCGTTACCCGTCGGGCACGCGCCTGTTCGGCAAGGTCACGAACATCACCGACTACGGCGCATTCGTCGAAGTGGAATCGGGCATCGAAGGCCTTGTCCACGTGTCGGAAATGGACTGGACCAACAAGAACGTTGCGCCGTCGAAGGTTGTCCAGCTGGGCGACGAAGTCGAAGTCATGGTCCTCGAGATCGACGAAGACCGTCGTCGTATCAGCCTCGGCATGAAGCAGTGCAAGCCGAATCCGTGGGATGACTTCAGCCGCAACTTCAAGAAGGGCGACAAGATCACGGGCGCAATCAAGTCGATCACCGACTTCGGCGTGTTCATCGGTCTGCCGGGCGGCATCGACGGCCTGGTCCACCTGTCGGACCTGTCGTGGAGCGAAACCGGCGAAGAAGCCGTTCGCAAGTACAAGAAGGGCGACGAAGTCGAAGCCATCGTGCTCGGTATCGACGTCGAGAAGGAGCGCATTTCGCTCGGCATCAAGCAACTCGAAGGCGACCCGTTCAGCAACTACGTTGCAATGAACGACAAGGGCTCGATCGTCGACGGCGTCGTGAAGACGGTCGATGCGAAGGGCGCGGTCATCACGCTGACGGGCGACATCGAAGGCTACCTGCGCGCATCGGAAATCTCGCAGGATCGCGTCGAAGATGCACGCAACGTGCTGAAGGAAGGCGACAAGGTCAACGCGATGGTGATCAACATCGATCGCAAGTCGCGCGGCATCAACCTGTCGATCAAGGCGAAGGATTCGGCTGAACAACAGGAAGCGATCCGCGGCCTGCAGTCGGACTCCAGCGCTGCTGCGACCGGTACGACCAACCTCGGCGCGCTGCTGAAGGCGAAGCTCGACGGCCAGAACCAGTAAGCCTCACGAGGTCTGCTGAAGTATGACCAAATCCGAGTTGGTCGCGCAGCTGGCATCGCGATTTCCGCAACTTGTCCTCAAGGATGCGGATTTCGCGGTGAAAACGATGCTCGATGCGATGTCCGACGCTCTGGCGAAAGGGCATCGTATCGAAATTCGGGGTTTCGGCAGCTTTGGGCTCAACCGTCGCCCGGCGCGCGTCGGACGCAACCCGAAGTCGGGGGAGAAAGTGCAGGTGCCCGAGAAGTTCGTGCCGCACTTCAAGCCCGGCAAGGAATTGCGTGAACGCGTCGACGGCCGCGCCGGCGAACCGCTGAAGGCTGACGATCCGGACGACGAGCGTTGAGCGTCACCCGGTTTGCCCGGAATCCATCCGGCGAAGGCTGAAGAGAAAAGCGCCCCTTGCGGGCGCTTTTTTCATTTCCGGCGGCTGTGCCGGAACGGGCCCGCGCAGGATGTGCGCAGTCGCAGAAACGCATCCTTTACAATACGGGTCGATTCGGTGCGGCGAAGGGGAGTCGCGCGCCGCGGAAAACCTCAACAAAGAGAGGGCTTCATGAAGTTTATCGTCTGGCTGATCCGGGTATTGGTGTTCATCCTGCTGCTGGTGCTTGCGCTGGCCAATACGCAAACCGCGACGCTGAATTTCGTTGCCGGCCAGGCATGGCAAGCGCCGTTGATCCTGATCGGTCTGGCGTTCTTCGCGGTCGGGTTGCTGGCCGGCCTGCTGTCCGCGCTGCCGTCGATCTTTCGCCTGCGTCTCGAGAACGGGCGCCTGAAGCGCGATCTGCGCGCGGCGCGCGAAACACCGGCCGTCATCGACCAGCCGCCGATGCCGCCCGTCATTTAACACGGACGCCGCGCGACAATCGCGCGGTTTTCGTCTCTGCTTCGATATTTCGCATGGATCTGGATTTCTGGTGGTTGCTCGCGATTCCGGTTGCGTTCGCGCTTGGTTGGGCGGCGTCACGCTATGACCTGAAGAATCTCCTGTCGGAGAGCGCCAACCTGCCGCGCTCGTATTTTCGCGGCCTGAATTTTCTGTTGAACGAACAACCCGACAAGGCGATCGACGCGTTCATCGAGGTCGCCAAGCTCGACCCCGAAACGGTCGAGCTGCACTTCGCGCTCGGCAACCTGTTTCGCCGCCGGGGCGAAACCGACCGCGCGATCCGCGTGCACCAGAACCTGCTGAGCCGCACGGATCTGCCGGTCAACGAACGCGACCACGCGCTGTACGAGCTCGGCCAGGATTTCCTGAAGGCCGGCCTGCTCGATCGTGCGGAGGAGGCGTTTCACAAGCTCGCCGACGGCGACTACGCGCTTGGCGCGCAACGGGCGCTGCAGACGATCTACGAGACCGAGAAGGACTGGAACAAATCGATCGATACCGCCAAGCGCATCGAGTCGATGAGCGACAAGCCGCTTGGTGTCGAGATCGCGCAGTTTCACTGCGAACTCGCGCAGGACGCGCTGCAGCGCAAGAACGCGGCCGCGGCGGCCGAGCAACTGCGGCTGGCGCTGACCGTGAACCCGCAGAACGTGCGCGCGACGATCCTGTCGGGCGATGCGGCGGCAGCGGAGGGCGACCACGCGGCCGCGATCGGGCACTGGAAGCGCGTGGAAGTGCAGAATCCGGCGTATCTGCCGCTGGTCGCGGACAAGCTGATGAAGGCGTATGTCGCGCTCGGCAAGAACGCCGAAGGCGCCGAGTTGCTGATGGGCTACGTCGACCGCTACCCGTCGAACGACCTGCTCGACGTCGCGTACCAGCACATCGCGGGGTTGCGCGGCCAGGAAGCGGCGCACATGCTCGCACGGACGCAGATGGAGAAGTCGCCGAACCTGTCGGGCATGCTGCATTTGCTCGATGCGCAAATCGCGGCCGCCGACGAACCGCGCCGTAAGGAACTTGAAATGATGCGTGCGCTGATCAAGCAGCGCACGAAGAATCTGCCACGGTATACGTGCCAGAATTGCGGCTTCAGGGCACGGCTTTTCTATTGGCAGTGCCCCGGATGCAGCGGCTGGGAAACCTATGCGCCGCGCCGCGTCGAACCTGCGATGCCGGGCTGATCCCGGCTCGCGGAGCCGACGCGCTGCGGTTGCCGCCGGGCTGGTCCCGGCGGCCAAGTTAGTCAATTACCGGGAAGTACCGGAACATCTATGAAAATCACCATCATCGGCACCGGCTATGTCGGTCTCGTCACGGGCGCCTGCCTCGCGGAGATCGGTCACGACGTCTTCTGTCTCGACGTCGATCCGCGCAAGATCGACATCCTGAACAACGGCGGGATGCCGATTCACGAACCGGGGCTGCTGGACATCATCGCGCGCAATCGCGCGGCGGGGCGTCTGCGCTTCTCGACCGACATCGAGGCGAGCGTCGCGCACGGCGAGATCCAGTTCATCGCGGTCGGCACGCCGCCCGACGAGGACGGCTCGGCCGACCTGCAGTACGTGCTCGAGGCGGCCCGCAACATCGGCCGCTACATGACGGGCTTCAAGGTGATCGTGGACAAGTCGACGGTGCCGGTCGGCACCGCGCAGCGCGTGTGCGGCGTGGTCGACGAGGCGCTGGCCGCGCGCGGGCTCGCGGGCAGCGTCGCGCATCGCTTCTCGGTCGTGTCGAACCCGGAATTCCTGAAGGAAGGCGCCGCGGTCGAGGACTTCATGCGTCCGGACCGGATCATCATCGGCGTCGACGGCGACGAGACGGGCACGATCGCGCGCGAGAAGATGAAGAAGCTTTACGCGCCGTTCAACCGCAATCACGAGCGCACGATCTACATGGACGTGCGTTCGGCCGAATTCGCGAAGTATGCGGCGAACGCGATGCTTGCGACGCGTATCTCGTTCATGAACGAGATGTCGAATCTCGCCGACAAGGTCGGCGCCGACATCGAGGCCGTACGCCGAGGGATCGGATCCGATCCGCGCATCGGCTATCACTTCCTGTACGCCGGCGTCGGCTACGGCGGCTCGTGCTTCCCGAAGGACGTCCAGGCGCTGATTCGCACGGCCGGCGAGAACGGCCAGCCGCTGCGCATCCTGGAGGCGGTCGAGGCGGCCAACCATGCGCAGAAGGACGTGCTGATCGGCAAGATCGAGCAGCGCTTCGGCCCCGACCTGACGGGCCGCGAGTTCGCGGTCTGGGGCCTGGCATTCAAGCCGAATACCGACGACATGCGCGAGGCGCCGAGCCGTCGCCTGATCGCGGCGCTGCTCGCGCGCGGCGCGACCGTGCGTGCTTACGATCCGGTCGCGGTCGACGAGGCGCGGCGCGTGTTCGCGCTGGATTTCGCCGACACGCCGGACACGCTGGCGCGGCTGCATCTCGTCGACACGCAGGACGTCGCCGTGACCGGTGCGGACGCGCTCGTGATCGTGACCGAGTGGAAGGAGTTCCGGAGCCCCGATTTCACGCGCCTGAAGGCCGAGCTGAAGGCGCCGGTGATCTTCGACGGACGCAACCTGTACGAGCCGGACGCGATGGCCGAGCTGGGCATCGACTATCACGCGATCGGCCGGCCCTATGTCGATCCCCAGTCGTCCTCCCGTGGCTGACCCTACGATGAATACTCTTCGCGAAGTCGCTCCGGTGCCGCGCGCGCAGCTCGCGCGTTCGCGCGTGCTCGTCGTCGGCGACGTGATGCTCGACCGTTACTGGTTCGGCAACGTCGACCGCATTTCGCCGGAAGCGCCGGTGCCGGTCGTGCACGTGCAGCGCCAGGAAGAACGGCTCGGCGGCGCGGCCAACGTCGCACGCAATGCGGTGACGCTCGGCGGCCAGGCCGGTTTGCTGTGCGTCGTCGGATGCGACGAACCGGGCGAACGGATCGTCGAGCTGCTCGGCAGCAGCGGCGTGACGCCGCATCTCGAACGCGATCCGGCGCTACCGACGACGATCAAGTTGCGCGTGCTCGCGCGCCAGCAGCAACTGCTGCGCGTCGACTTCGAGGCGACGCCGACGCACGAGGTGCTGCTCGCGGGGCTCGCGCGCTTCGATGCGCTGTTGCCGCAGCATGACGTCATACTGATGTCGGATTACGCGAAAGGCGGCCTGACGCACGTCACGACGATGATCGAGAAGGCGCGCGCGGCCGGCAAGTCCGTCCTCGTCGATCCGAAGGGCGACGACTGGGCGCGCTACCGCGGCGCGTCGCTGATCACGCCGAATCGCGCGGAATTGCGCGAAGTGGTCGGGCAGTGGAAATCGGAAGACGATCTGCGCGCGCGCGTCACGAAGCTGCGCGCGGAGCTCGGCATCGACGCGCTGCTGCTCACGCGCTCGGAAGAGGGCATGACGCTCTTTTCCGCCACCGGCGAACTGCACGCACCGGCGCTCGCGCGCGAGGTGTTCGACGTGTCGGGCGCGGGCGATACCGTGATCGCGACGGTCGCGACGATGCTCGGCGCCGGCGTGCCGCTCGTCGACGCGGTCGTGCTCGCGAATCGCGCGGCAGGCATCGTGGTCGGCAAGCTCGGCACGGCCACCGTGGACTACGACGAACTGTTTCACTGAGTGCATGCCATGCGGCGCGACGAGCGCACCGCATGGGCATCGCTCGCATTTTCTCAGGCAGGACGATCATGACCCTCATCGTCACCGGCGCGGCCGGTTTTATCGGCGCGAACATCGTCAAGGCGCTCAACGAGCGCGGCGAGACGCGCATCATCGCGGTCGACAACCTGACGCGCGCGGACAAGTTCCGGAATCTCGTCGATTGCGAGATCGACGACTATCTCGACAAGACGGAATTCGTCGAACGCTTCGCGCGCGGCGATTTCGGCAAGGTGCGCGCGGTGTTCCACGAAGGCGCCTGTTCGGACACGATGGAAACCGACGGCCGCTACATGATGGACAACAACTTCCGCTACAGCCGTGCGGTGCTCGACGCGTGCCTCGCACAGGGCACGCAGTTCCTGTACGCGTCGTCGGCCGCGATCTACGGCGGCTCGACGCGTTTCGTCGAGGAGCGTGACGTCGAGGCGCCGCTGAACGTCTACGGCTATTCGAAGTTCCTGTTCGACCAGGTGATCCGCCGCGTGCTGCCGGCCGCGCGGAGCCAGATCGCCGGCTTCCGCTATTTCAACGTGTACGGCCCGCGCGAAACGCACAAGGGGCGCATGGCGTCCGTCGCGTTCCACAACTTCAACCAGTTCCGCGCGGAAGGCAAGGTGAAGCTGTTCGGCGAGTACAACGGTTATGCGCCGGGCGAGCAGACGCGCGACTTCGTGTCGGTCGAGGACGTGACGAAGGTGAACCTGTTCTTCTTCGATCATCCGGAGAAGTCGGGCATCTTCAACCTCGGTACGGGCCGAGCGCAGCCGTTCAACGATATCGCGTCGACGGTCGTGAATACGCTGCGCGCGCTCGACAACCTGCCGCCGCTGACGCTTGCGCAGCAGGTCGAGCAAGGGCTGATCGAATACGTGCCGTTCCCCGATGCGCTGCGCGGCAAGTATCAATGCTTCACGCAGGCCGATCAGACGAAACTGCGCGCGGCCGGCTACGACGCACCGTTCCTGACCGTGCAGGAAGGTGTCGACCGCTACGTCCGTTGGCTATCCGGCCAGGTTTAAGCGGAAGCGTTGCATCGATAGACTGGGTCTCACGGTCGGCAGCCGCCGGCCGCTTTCATCGGAGATCCAGCACATGATCAGGAAATGGTTTGCCGCGGCGGCGCTGCTCGGCATGATCGCGTCGGCCTGGGCGGCCGTCGACGTCAATACCGCGAGCGAGGATGCGCTCGTCGGCATCAAGGGCATCGGTCCGGCGCGGGCCAGGGCGATTCTCGACGAACGCGGCGCACGCGGCCCGTTCAGGAATGCGGAAGATCTCGCCTCGCGCGTGAAGGGCATGGGCGGCCATACCGTCGAGCGGCTGCAGCAGGAAGGGCTGACGATCGGTGCGGCCGGCACGGGCGCGGCCACGCCGGCCGCGGGCAAGCCGGCGGCAACCCGGCCCGCGGCGGCGCCTGCACCTGCGCGTACCGCGCAGAAGTAACGCGTCGCGCGCCACAGGCACAACGACTCCTTCAGTCGCCGTCGTTGCGACGGCTTCCCGCGGCGTGCCGCGGGTTTTTTGCGTGTGGGCGGCGTACGTGGCGACCATGCGTCGCGCGGCGGCGTATTCCATCGTCGCAGCGGGGTTGCCGGCGCGAGCGGCGGGGGTGGTTTACAATCGACCGATTGATCTGCCACGTACTCACGGTCTCTCCATGGCTTACAAAACTATCGAAGACACGATCGGCAATACGCCGCTCGTGCAACTGGTCCGCTTGCCGGACGACGAGATTCGCGCACGCAACAACGTGGTGCTCGCGAAGCTCGAAGGCAACAATCCGGCCGGTTCCGTGAAGGACCGCCCGGCGCTGTCGATGATCAGCAAGGCCGAGGCGCGCGGGCGCATCAAGCCGGGCGACACGCTGATCGAGGCGACGAGCGGCAACACGGGCATCGCGCTCGCGATGGCGGCGGCAATCCGCGGCTACAAGATGGTGCTGATCATGCCGGAGGACCTGTCGGTCGAGCGTCGCCAGAGCATGGCTGCATATGGCGCCGAGATCATCCTGACGCCCGTGAAGGGCGGGATGGAACTGGCGCGCGATCTCGCCGACGAGATGCAGCGCGAAGGCAAGGGCGTGATCCTCGACCAGTTCGCGAACCCCGACAATCCGGTTGCGCATTACGAAGGCACGGGCCCGGAGATCTGGCGCGATACCGAAGGGCGCGTCACGCACTTCGTGTCGGCAATGGGCACGACGGGCACGATCATGGGCACGTCGCGCTACCTGAAGGAACAGAATCCGGCGATCGAGATCGTCGGTGCCCAGCCGGAAGACGGTTCGCGCATTCCGGGCATCCGCAAGTGGCCGGAGGCGTACATGCCGACCATCTTCGATCGCAGCCGCGTCGACCGCGTCGAGAGCGTGAGCCAGGCCGCATCGGAAACGATGGCGCGCCGGCTCGCCGCGGTCGAGGGCATCTTCGCGGGCATTTCGTCGGGCGGCGCATGCGAAGTCGCGTTGCGCATCGCGCGCCAGGTCGAGAATGCGACGATCGTGTTCATCGTTTGCGATCGCGGCGACCGCTACCTGTCCACGGGCGTGTTTCCCGCCTGACCCCGGGCAGCCGTGCGCCGTGCGCACGCAACAAAAAAGCGCCGCATACGCGGCGCTTTTTCGTTGGGCGGTCGCTGCTTACTGCGACTGCGAATCGGTGGCGCTCGGCTGAAGGGCGCCGCTCGCTTCCATCTGTGCCTTCACGGCCTCGCCGAGCTGGTACACGGTGAGTGCGTAGAAGAAGCTGCGGTTGTAGCGGGTCAGCACGTAGAAATTCTTCAGGCCGAGCATGTATTCGGTTGCACGGCCCGGCGACGGCAGGTCGACCACCGTGACCGACGTGCCGCCCTCGGCGGTGATGTCGACCGCCGGTTCGTTCAGCGTCATGCCCGCGCGCAGCAGTTGCGACAGCGCCCAGTGCGGCTCCGGCTGGCCGTCGGCGGCGGCCTGTGCGATGCCCAGGCTGCCCGTATCGGGCGTGATCTGCCAGACCACGGGGCGGTCGGTTTCCCAGCCGTGCTGCTTCAGGTAGTTCGCGACGCTGCCGATGGCGTCGGCAGGACTGCTGCGCAGGTCGACATGTCCCGTGCCGTCGAAGTCGACCGCATATTCGCGGATGCTGCTCGGCAGGAACTGCGGGATCCCGATCGCGCCCGTATACGAGCCGAGCACGGTGGCCGGGTCGAGCTGGTTGTCGCGAGTCCAGACCAGGAAGTCCTCGAGATTCTTGCGGAACGTTGCCTGGCGGCTGTCGCGATTCGGCGTGTCCGGATAGTCGAACGTCAGCGTCGTCAGCGCGTCGAGCACGCGGAAATTGCCCATGTAGCGGCCGTAGATCGTTTCGACGCCGATGATGCCGACGATCACCTCGGGCGGCACGCCGAACTGCTCGGCCGCGCGCTGCAGCGTTGCCTGGTTCGCCTTCCAGAATTTCACGCCCGCATTGATCCGGATCGGTTCGATGAAGCGCGAGCGATAGACGCGCCAGTTCTTGACCGTCGGCGACGGAGCGGGCCTCACGAGCTTGACGGCCGTTGCCGAGTAGCTGACGCGCGAGAACAGCGCATGCAGGCTCGCCGGATCGAAGCCGTTGCGGCCCGCGATCTCGTCGATGAACGCATCGACTTTCGCATTGTTCGCGTAACGCTGCGGAACGATTTCCTCTTCGAAGGTCTGGCCCGGCGGCGTCGGCTGCTGCGGCTGGCCTTGTGCGACGAGCGTGCCGGCTGGCTTCGCGGGCTTCGTCTGTGCGACGGCCGGCGCGGCGCCGAGGGTCGCGACGACAGCGGCCGCGACGAGCGGGACGCGAACACGGAACAGCGCGGAAAGAAGGGCGGCAGGCTTGCTGGAATTCATGTCGAAGCGGGCGGACAGGGCGATTGGGTTCGGCGCAGTATACCCGACGGATCCGGCGCGTCGGGGCGTGGCGGGCCCCCGTTGTGGTAAGTTAGCGGCGAATTCGCGGCAGACGATGGACATCATTGATGGAGACCTGCGGCGCACCGCGCGTCGCGGATGACAGCTTATGGCAACCGCTTTCTATACGCACCCCGACTGCATGCTGCACGAGATGGGGGAATGGCATCCGGAATGCCCGGCCCGCCTGTCGGCGATCCAGGATCAACTGATCGCGAGCCGCATCGACGACCTGATCGTGCACGAAACCGCCCCGTTCGCGAGCGAGGTGGCGCTGGGCCGGGTGCATACGCAGGCGCACATCGACTACATCCGAAGCATGACGCCGGTCGACGGCTATGTCGAGATCGATCCCGATACGCTGATGAACCGCGATACGTGGCGCGCGGCGCTGCGCGCGGCCGGCGCCGCGATCGCGGCGACCGACGCGGTGATCGAAGGCCGCTACGCGAATGCGTTCTGCAGCGTCCGCCCGCCCGGCCACCATGCGGAGCCCGCGCGCGCGATGGGCTTCTGCTTCTTCAACAATGTCGCGATCGCTGCGCGGCACGCGCTCGACGTACACGGTATCGAGCGTGTCGCGATCATCGATTTCGACGTACACCACGGCAACGGCACCGAGGCCGCGTTCGCGAACGACGAGCGCGTGCTGATGTGCAGCTTTTTTCAGCATCCGCTGTATCCGTTCTCGGGCGTCGATCACCAGGCGCCGAACATGGTCAACCTGCCGATGCCCGCGCGCAGCAACGGGATGGCGATCCGCGAAGCGGTCGACATGTTCTGGCTGCCGCGCCTCGACGCGTTCAAGCCGCAGATGCTGTTCGTGTCGGCCGGTTTCGATGCGCATCGCGAGGACGACATCGGCGGCCTCGGCCTCGTCGAGGCGGATTTCGAGTGGCTGACCGCGCAGATCGTCGACGTGGCGCGCCGGCATGCGCAGGGCCGCATCGTGAGCTGTCTCGAAGGCGGCTACAACCTGTCCGCGCTCGGGCGCAGCGTCGTCGCGCACCTGCGCGTGCTGGCTGGCATCTGACATCCGGTCGGCCGGCGCCATGTGCGTTCAGCGCGCCGGCACGCGCGCGTGAATCCAGGCGATCAGCGCATCGATCACGCGATCGCGCTCGAGATCGTTCATCGTTTCGTGAAAGCCACCTTCGTATAGCGTCAGCGTACGATCGGGCGAGCCGACGCGCGCGCCGAACGCACGGCTGCCGTCGGGTTCGGTCAGCTTGTCCTCGGTGCCGTGATAGACGAGCACCGGTACGCGCAGCGCGCTGCGGCCGCTTTCGATACGCGCCATCGCGTCGAGTATTTCCGCGCCGGTGCGCGCGGGCACCGCACCGTGATGCACGAGCGGATCGGCACGATTGGCCGCGACGATGGCCGGATCGCGCGACAGCAGCGCCGCATCGATCTTGATCGCGGGGAAGGTCGGCCATACGCGGCTGATGACACGGCTCACTGCGAGCATCCAGCGCGGCACGTCGCGTCCGGGCGCGAGCGCCGGGCTCGACAGCACGAGCCCGGCCAGCGCGTGGCCGCGTGCCGGCGCGCGTTCGATCGCGTACAGCGCCGCGACCGCGCCGCCCATGCTGTGCCCCATCAGGAACAGCGGCGTACTGCCGCGTGCCGCTTCGGCGACCAGCGCATCCGCATCGTTCAGGTAGCCGTCGAAACGCTCGACCCACGCGCGCTTGCCGGGCGACTGGCCGTGCCCGCGCAGATCGACCGCGAGCACGTCGATGCCGGCTGCGTTCAGCCGGCCGGCGAGGGCGGCATAGCGGCCCGCGTGTTCGGCGAGGCCGTGCACGAGCGCGATCGTCGCGCGCGGCGGCGCGGTACCGTCGCCGGCCGCCCAGCGGTACGACGCCAGTTCGAGCCCGTCCGCGGTGCGCAGCCGGCCGAGGGTCGGCGCGGGCGGCGACGAAGGCGTCGGTCCGGCGGCGGCGGGCGCGGCGGCCGGCGTGGTGGTGGCGGTCATCTGGCGGGTCCCCTGTTGTTTTGCATGTGTGTTCCGGATCATAGACGCGGCCTTGTCGAGGCGCGCCAGCAGCGCTCCTCTAATTTCGTGCAGTTATGAAAAGATCGAAATCGATTATTAAGTGGAATGAGGGGTTTGCGGTAAAATCACCGGCTACTCCAGATGCATCGGCGGCCGGCTGACGGGCCAACTCGTCGGCCGGCCGTCGTTTTGTTTACATGATCGAATTACGCAATCTTTCGCAGCGGTTCCCCGGGCCGAGCGGCTGGGTCGAAGCGCTGCACAACGTCAACCTGACGATTCCGCAGGGCGAGGTGTTCGGCATCATCGGCCGAAGCGGCGCCGGCAAGAGCACGCTCGTGCGCACCATCAACCTGCTCACCCGGCCGACCGAAGGCAACGTGGTCGTCGGCGGCCGCGACCTCACGATGCTGCCGGCCGGTGCGCTGCGCGAGGCGCGCCGCGAGATCGGCATGATCTTCCAGCACTTCAACCTGCTGTCGTCGCGCACGGTGTTCGACAACGTCGCGCTGCCGCTCGAGCTGGCCGGCGCAAGCCGTGCCGACATCGAGGCCGCCGTGCTGCCGCTGCTCGATCTCGTCGGACTGTCCGCACAGAAGGATCGTTATCCGTCGCAGATCAGCGGTGGCCAGAAGCAGCGCGTCGGCATCGCCCGTGCGCTCGCGAGCCAGCCGAAGGTGCTGCTGTCGGACGAAGCGACGTCCGCGCTCGATCCCGAGACCACGCGCTCGATCCTCGACCTGTTGAAGCGCATCAATCGGGAGCTCGGCCTGACGATCGTGCTGATCACGCACCAGATGGAAGTGATCAAGCAGGTGTGCGATCGCGTCGCGGTGCTCGATGCGGGCCGCGTGGTCGAGGAAGGCCGCGTGATCGACGTGTTCCTGCAGCCGCATCACGAAGTGACGCGCGCGCTGATCGGCGACGTGATCGCGCAGGAGCTGCCGCCCGCGCTGAAGGCGCGCGTGGCCGAGCGGCTGAAAGCGGGAAGCGGGCATCTGCTGCGGCTCGCATTCACGGGCTCGGGGGTCGACCAGCCGATCCTGTCGGAAACGATCCGCCGGTACGAGCTCGATTTCAACATCCTGCACGGCCAGATCGACGAGATCCAGGGGCAGGCGTTCGGTTCGCTCGCGGTGCTCGCGGGCGGCGAGCCGGGCAAGGTCGGACAGGCGCTCGCGTTCCTGCGCGAACAAGGTGTGGTGGTAGAGGAGCTTTCGTATGTTGAGTGAGATGTTCGATATGTTCGTGCAGTCGTTCTGGGAGACGCTGATCATGGTCGGCATTTCCGGAGCGGTCGGCGCGCTCGTCGGTCTGCCGCTCGGCGTGCTGCTTTACCTGACCGACCGGCAGGGCGTGCTGCAGAACCTCGCCGTGAACCGCGCGCTCGGCGGCATCGTGAATGCCGTCCGCTCGACGCCGTTCATCATCCTGCTGGTCGCGGTGATTCCGTTTACGCGGCTCGTCACGGGCTCGTCGATCGGCACGGCCGCGGCGGTCGTGCCGTTGACGCTCGCGGCCGCGCCGTTCATCGCGCGTCTGGTCGAGACGGCGCTGCGCGAAGTCGACCGCGGGCTGATCGAGGCCGCGCAATCGATGGGCGCGACCACGTCGCAGATCGTGTTCAAGGTGCTGCTGCCCGAATCGCTGCCGGGCATCGTGGCGGGCCTGACGATCACGTTCGTGTCGCTGGTCGGCTATTCGGCGATGGCCGGTGCGATCGGCGGCGGCGGCCTCGGCGATCTCGGGATCCGCTACGGCTACCAGCGCTATTTGCCGGAAGTGATGTGGACGGTGGTCGCGATCCTGATCGTGTTCGTGCAGATCGTGCAGTCGTTCGGCGACTGGCTCGTCCGCCGGCTGAGCCACAAATAAAACGAAACTGATCCATCAGGGGACATACGATGCAACGACGCTTCATGCTGAAGTTTGCGGTGGCGCTGGGCGCGGCCGGGTTGTTCGCGGGCGCATACGCGCAGGCCGAAACCATCAAGGTGGGTGTGACGGGCGGGCCGCACGCGCAGATCATGGAAGTGGTGAAGAAGGTCGCGGCGAAGAGCGGCCTCGATATCCGCATCGTCGAATTCTCCGATTACGTGCAGCCGAACGCCGCTCTCGCGTCGGGCGATCTCGACGCCAACAGCTACCAGCACGATCCGTATCTGCAGGCGCAGGTGAAGGATCGCGGCTACAAGCTGATCAAGGTCGCCGATACCGTCACGTTTCCGATGGGCATTTATTCGAAGCGCGTGAAGTCGCTGGCCGAGCTGAAGCCGGGTGCGCGCGTCGCGGTGCCGAACGATCCGACCAATGGCGGCCGTGCGCTGCTGTTGCTGCAGAAGCAGGGCGTGCTGAAGCTGCGCGCGGATGCGGGGCTGAAGGCGACGCCGCTCGATATCGTCGATAATCCGCGCAAGCTGAAGATCGTCGAGCTCGATGCCGCGCAGATTCCGCGCTCGCTCGGCGACGTCGACGCGGCCGCGATCAACACCAACTACGCGATGGAAGCGGGGTTGAAACCGAAGCAGGACGCGATCGCGATCGAGGGCCCGAACGGTCCGTACGCGAACATCCTCGCGATTCGCGAGGCGGACCGGAACAAGCCGTGGGTTGCAAAACTGATCGCGGCCTATCATTCGGCCGACGTGAAGCAGTTCATCGAAGGCAAGTTCGGCGGCGCGGTCATTGCCGCCTGGTAACGGACGAAGCGCGGGACGCCCGGCGGGATTAGAGTCGATGATCGAAAACCCGGGCTTTGCGTCCGGGTTTTTTCTCTTTTAAAATAGAACGACCGTTCGCTATCATTGGCGCGTCGCCAAGAAGCGGTATCCTCGACAGCCACGATGGTTGGGGCCGCCTGGCCGCGCAGTCATGAGGCCTCGCTATAGAATGGCCTCTGGTCGTATTCGTAACTTTGGAGCGTGTGCATGAAAATCCTGGTGCCAGTGAAAAGAGTGGTCGATTACAACGTGAAGGTCCGCGTGAAGTCGGACAACACGGGTGTCGACATCGCGAACGTGAAGATGTCGATGAACCCGTTCGACGAAATCGCGGTGGAAGAAGCGGTGCGCCTGAAGGAAGCGGGCGTCGCGACCGAAGTGATCGCGGTATCGGTCGGCGTGGCGCAGGCGCAGGAAACGCTGCGCACGGCGCTGGCGATCGGCGCGGATCGCGCGATCCTGGTCGAGTCGAACGACGGCGTCGAGCCGCTGGCCGTCGCGAAGATCCTGAAGGCGCTGGTCGACAAGGAACAGCCGCAACTGGTGATCCTCGGCAAGCAGGCGATCGACGACGATTCGAACCAGACGGGCCAGATGCTGGCCGCGCTGGCCGGTCTCCCGCAAGCGACGTTCGCGTCGAAGGTGACGGTGGCCGACGGCAAGGCAACGGTTGCACGCGAAGTCGACGGCGGCGCCGAAACGCTGTCGCTGTCGCTGCCGGCGGTCATCACGACCGACCTGCGCCTGAACGAGCCGCGTTACGTGACGCTGCCGAACATCATGAAGGCGAAGAAGAAGCCGCTGGAAACCGTGAAGCCGGAAGACCTCGGCGTGGATGTCACGCCGCGTCTGAAGACGCTGAAGGTGGTCGAGCCGCCGAAGCGCGCGGCCGGCGTGAAGGTGCCGGACGTGAAGACC